>NZ_CDWRCM010000009.1:0-754 GCF_977927585.1 Frankia sp. CcWB2
AGGGCCAGTTCGATCACAAGATCAGCAACAGATCCCGGGTTTCCTCCCCTTCGCGCGTCCTCGCTAGCCCCACTGCTGCGCGGTCAGCGCGTGGGCCCGGCCGCCGCCCTCGCGGATGATGCGGTCCCAGCCGCCCGCACCCCGCTCGGGCGACACCCAGTCCCGCATGTAGGCGGCGCGCGGCGCGGTGGGATCCGTGCGCGCATCGATGCCCATGAGCACGTACATGCTGCTCAGGTGCTTCATGTGGATGAAGAAGTGCACGCGCTCCATGGGGCCGAACAGTTCCTCGAACACCAGCGCCGTGGCGTGGCCGGTCGCGTTGAGGTTCATGTTCTCCGCGACCGTCCGGGCGAACAGCCGCGCCTCGGCGCGGAACTGGTAGCTGAAGTCGATCACGCGGTGCATGATCACGCCCGCGCTGGCGGTGGTCAGGATCCGGTCCGGATCCTGCGCGGTCTGGTGGGCCGCGCCCAGCACCTCGAACCACGGCACCGGCGAGTCGGCCTTCAGGGGGCTCAGGGACGGGTCCTTGGCCATCGCCTCGGTCGCCGTGCCGAACATGCCCCACCGCTGCGGGAACATCATGTGCTCCTCGACGCTGCCGGGTACGAACGCTGCCCCCCAGTCCCGGGCCCGCTGATGCGCCACGTAGCCGCCCAGCACGCCGTCGCGCAGGTCAGACGCGCCCCCGAGATGGACCAGAGCGTCGTAGTCCTCCAGGGACCGCAGGTGGATCAGCCAGTGCACGCGG
>NZ_CDWRCM010000009.1:853-3796 GCF_977927585.1 Frankia sp. CcWB2
TCCTTGACGCCGAAGGTCTCCTCGTAGACGAAGACCGTCGCCAGGCCGTCCTGCTTGCCGTTGACGAACTGCGCGGCCTCACGCGCGAGGTCACGCGCCAGGTCTGCCTGGCCGGCGGCGATCTGGGCCGAACGCTGCACCAGGGCGCCGCAGTTACCCGAGTGCAGCACCCGGTCTACCGGCTGGCTCGTCTGGTGCAGAGCTGAGCGCACGGTGGGGGTGCCGTTGCCGACTTCGGTCACTGCTTCTCCCTCATTCTCGTGACGCGGCACCGGTGAGCGCCGCTCGTCTTTCCCGCAGCACGTGGGCCGCGCCGACCATGAGCCGCTCGGCGATGAGATCGACGTGGCGCGCGCGCCAGTCCTGCAACGGCGTCCCGGCGACGAAGCGGTTGAACGCGCCGATCGCCGGGCCGCAGTGAATCTGGAAGTTCGCCCGCTCGGCTTCGTCGCCCGCGGTGGCCAGGCGGTTGGTACGGGCGAAGTAGGACCTGAACGCCAGCGCCATGCGGTGCTTGGGGTCCCGTTCGGCGCGCTCCACCTCGTCGGGACGCCCCATGCCCAGGTAGTGCTCGCGGGTCTGCTTCCACACCTGCTCCAGCGGCGCCCGGAAGCAGTCCCGCTCCAGGGCAGCCCGGGTGCCCGCGTCCAGCTCCTCCAGGCCGCCGTGCTGCCGGTAGAGCTGGTAGAGCCGGTTGACGCGGGCCGCGAACAGCGTGCCCTTGCGGACCACCTGCACCCGCGAGCCCAGCTCGAACAGGTCGCCCGCCGGGGCGTAGGTGGTGTCCTGCACGTCCAGGCCGGACAACAGGTCCTTGACCGCGTCGGAGGTGCCCGCCTCCGGCGAGCACTGGTTGACCGAGCCGGTCATCACGAAGTCCGCGCCGAGCACGAACGCCGCCGCCGCCTCGGGCGCACCCAGACCGCCCGACGCGCCGAGGTGCACCCCGTCGCTGTAGCCGTGTTCGGCCACCACCCGCTCGCGTAGCCGGGCCAGGGACGGGATCAGGGTCAGCGCCACTCCCCCGTCCGTGTGCCCGCCCGAGTCGGCTTCGACGCACACCTCACCGGCCACCGGCAGGCGCCGCGCCACCTCCGCCTCGCCGCGCGTCAGCGCGCCCCGGTCCACCAGGCCGCGCAGCAGGTCGGCCGGCGGCGGGGCCATGAAGGCAGCCGCCACCTCCGGCCGGGACACCTTCGCCAGGACATGGCGGACCGCGACCGGCGCCCCGTCCGGCCCGCGGCGCGCCCCGGCGAACCGGAACCGCACCACCGCCGGAGTGACGGAGGTGAACCCCGCCGCCTCGGCGAACCGCACGTCGTGGCGCAGCAGGACGTCCACGACCGCTTCCTCGCCCGCCGGGTCGGCCAGGTCGTGCAGCAGGTTGACGCCGTAGGTCAGGCCCGGCGTGCCGGCGAGCCGCAGCACGGCGCGTTCGACCTCGGCCAGATCGAGTCCGCCGGACCCGAAGTAGCCCAACAGCCCGGCCTGCCCGATGCGGGTGACCAACTCGACCGACGCGACCCCACGGAACATCGCACCGGCGAGGTAGGCGTACCGCAGGCCGTAGGCCGCCGGAACCGGGCGCTGCCCAGCGCGGCGGCGTCCGGGTCGACCTCGCGTTCCGGCTGGGCACGACCGTTCGCCGCCGGTGCCGCCGGTGCCGGCGCGGCCGGTGCGGAACCCCCGACCACGACCGCGTCCCACCCGGAACGTCCGACCGCGGCCCCGTTCGGCGCGGGGCCTTCGGCCAACTCGGCCCCGTTCGGCCCAGGACCGTCGGCCGCCGCGGCCCCGTCCGGCTCGGGACCTTCGGCCACCGCGGCCTGCCACAGCGGGGTGAGAACCCTGGCGTCGCCGACCTCGCGCGCCTCGGTGACCCCACGTCGAATCAGCTCGCGCATCGACCTCCGCCACAGCACCGGGCTGTCGATCTGCCGCGCCAGCAGAGCGGCCACCCCGCCCACCGGGTACGGCGCGGCGGTCGCGTTCGCGATCACCGGCACGGCCGGGTCACGGAACACGACGCCCGCCAGGTGCTCGCCGAACCGACGCGCCGCGTCCGCCATGTACCGCGAGTGGAACGCCGCGCTGACGGCGAGCGGGACGCACCGCTTTCCGGGCAGCTCGCGGACCGCGTGGCGCACCAGACGGATCGCCTCGGCCTCACCCGACACCACCACCTGGGTGACCGAGTTCTCGTTGGCGACCTGGACCCTGTCGGCGACCCCGCACCGGTGCAGCAGCGCGGTGACCTCGTCCGGGTCGAGCCCGACCACGGCCGCCATCCCGCCACCCGCCGCCTCACCCATCAGCTCACCGCGCCGCCGCACCAGGCGCAGGCCGGTGGCGAAGTCGAAGCACTCGGCGGCGAGCAGCGCGTTGTACTCACCGAGGCTGTGCCCGGCCAGGTAGTCGGGCGGTGGTTCCCGCTCGGACACGGCCCGGTGGGCGAGGGCGTTGACGACGAAGATCGCCGGCTGCGCCCACCGCGTGTCGGCCAGCTCGCCCTCCGGGCCCGACAGACACAGCTCACGCACCGACCTGCCCAGCACGTCGTCGGCGGTGGCGACCAGTTCCGGGAACCGGTCGAACAGCTCCGCACCCATCCCTGCGCGCTGCGACCCCTGACCGGGGAAGACCCAGACCCTCATCGACGACGCCGGGGGTTCAGCCGGCCGGGTACTGGTAGGGCACCAGCAGGGTGTCCTCGATCGTGCCCGGCATGAAGGTGCGGCCCCAGCCGCCCCCACCCTTGACGGGCGAGATGTAGTCCCTGGTCATCAACGTGCGGAATTCGTCGTCGGTGCGCTCCAGGTCGGTCAGTTCCTGGTAGGCGTCGAACGACGTGAAGTGCACCAGCCAGTGCAGCCGGTCCATCACGCCGAAGGTCTCCTCGTACCTGTACGAGGAGACGCGCCCGGCGAGCCGTGCGTTGACGAG
>NZ_CDWRCM010000009.1:4306-18584 GCF_977927585.1 Frankia sp. CcWB2
CTTCTGCCAGGCGAAGGCGAAGTGCCTGGCCTCCTTGCGGAACTCGTGCAGGGCCTGTCCGGTGCGGTGCATCGTGAGCAGGGCGTTGCCGGAGTGCAGCAGCTGGTCCTCGGACTGCCCCGTCTGCAGCAGGGCGGGGTCGACCCAGACCTCGCTGTCCTCGTGCTCGCCCTCCTCGTGCACCAGGATGCGCTCCTGGACGCTGCTCTCCACGACGGCCCGGCCCCACATGCCCGCGCTGTTGTCGTCGACGACGCGGTCGCTCTCCAGCAGATCGATCATCTTCTCGTCGTGGTCGACCATGCGCAGGCTGATCGAGTAGTCGTTCGGCGTCTTCCAGTGGATCAGCCAGTGGACGCGGTCCTTGCGGCCGAACAGCTCCTCGTAGAAGAAGAACGAGGCGCCGTTGAGGTCCGCCCGGTTCATGTAGGTGATGACGTCGCCGAACAGCCGGCGCCCCTCGGCACTGTGCTCGTACTTGAGCTGGGTACTGCGCGCGATGATGAAACCCGCATTACCCGAATGCAGCTGCCGCTGCGGCGGGACGGGGCTCTGGGCCGACGCCGGTCGCAGTTCACCGATGACCGCCTGGCTCATCTGACCTGCCCTTCTGGTACGCCTGGTACGGAGAGGACAGCCCTGACGCTAGGGGGACGTAATGAAGTAACAAATACGTGATCGAGAGCATCATCGCAGGTCACAGGCCTGTGGAGGGTTCGAAACGCGCAAGTTATTTCATTTCGACTCCTAGGCGGGCCAGGGCTGTCCCGCCGCCCAACATTGAGCCTTTTCCATCGCACGTCTGCCGGGTGAGGTTGTCGCAGGTCGGAGTCGACGACGGAAAAGTCTCACCGAGCAGGTCAACCTTTTTCGCGGCGGCTCTCCCGCAGCATCAGCGACACCAGGAACGCCACGACCACCAGCGGCACCGCGATGAGGAAAAGGTCGGTGAGGGCGTCGCTGTACGTGCCGATCGCCGCGTTCCGCTCGGTTTCGGGCAGCGCCCGCAGCGCGGGAATGCTCTCGGTCGTGCCGTCGCTCGCCAGCCTGGCGGCGAGCACCGAGCCGAGAACGGCGACGCCGATCGCCGACCCCAGGCGCTGGAAGAAGTTCACCATGCCGGTGGCCGCGCCGATGTCCTTCATCTCCACCGAGTTCTGCACCGCGGTGATGACGGGCTGCATCACACAGCCGACGCCCACGCCGAACAGCAGCGAGTACACGGCGACCAGCCAGTACGAGATGTCGACGTCCACGAAGGACAGCAGGGCCAGCGAGACCGCCAGCACCGCCGAGCCCGCCACCGGGAACAGCTTGTAGCGGCCGGTACGACTGATCAGAATCCCGGACCCCATGGAGGCGGCCACCAGGCCGAGCATCGCGGGCAGCATGGCGACGCCCGACAGGGTGGCCGAGTAGCCTCTGACCGCCTGGAAGTACAGCGGCAGGAACACGATGCCGGTGAACATCGCCGCGCCGGACAGGAACCCGAACAGGGTGGCGATGCCGACACCTCGGTTGCCGAACAGCAACATCGGCGTGATGGGCTCCGCGGCGTGCCGCTCCGCCAGCACGAACGCCGCCGCCAGCACCACCCCCGCGGCGAGCAGCGCCAACGCGCCCGGCGAGGCCCAGCCCAGCTCGTTGCCCGCCCAGTTCAGGTACAGCAGGGTGCAGGTGACCGTACCGACCACGAGCACCGCGCCCAGCGCGTCGATCTGGTGGCCGCGCTGCGGAGTCCTGACGCCGCGCAGACCGGCGGACGCCGCGAACAGGGCGAGGATGCCGACCGGCAGGTTGACGAGGAACACCCACCGCCAGCCCGGCCCGTCGGCGAAGAAGCCGCCCACGAGCGGACCGCCCACGCTGGCCAGACCGAACACCGCGCCGAACGCACCCTGGTAGCGACCGCGCTCGGCGGGCGGCACCACGTCCGCGATCACCGACAGCGCGAGCACGAACAGCCCGCCCGCGCCGACGCCCTGGACCGCCCGAAACACGACCAGGTGCCAGATCTCCTGCGCGACGGCGCACAGCAGCGAGCCGACGACCAACACCACGATGGCCACCTGGAACACCGCGCGGCGGCCGTACAGATCCGAGACCTTGCCCCACAACGGCGTCGTGGCCATGGAGGTCACCAGGTAGATCGTCACAACCCAGGGCAGGCTGCCCACACCGCCCAGGTCGCCGACGATCAGCGGCAGCGCGGTGCTGACCACCGTCTGGTCGAGGGCGGACAGGAGCATGCCGACCATGACGCCGCCCACCGCGAGGTTCACCTGCCTGGCGGGCACGGGCGGCGCCTGCGTCGACAGCTGTGCCGTGGAGTCCATGAGTACGCGGGTTTCCTCTCCCTCTGCGCGAGCGGTTCCCTGTCAGCGTGCGACCGGCACAGGGTCGACGAACCTCAGTTCGAGGAGCCCGGTGCGGCTACGCCGTGCGGCGGGAACGCCCGTCGGTCCCGCGGGTGCGCGAACCTCGTTCGCGTCGTTCCGGGCCCGGTCCAGCCACAGCCTGCGCCGCTGGTAGGCGGGCGGAGGCAGGGGCTGACGGGTCTGCCGGGCGCGCAGCGTGTCGGGCAGCCCGCTGACGACGACATGCGCGTTCGTGCCGCCCAGGCCGAACGAGCTCAGTCCGGCCACGCGGCGCTCCGGCGGCGCGGGCCAGTCCGTGGTCGCGGTCGCGGGCCGGAACGGTGACCGTTCGAAGTCGAACCTCGGGTTGGGACGTTCGCAGAACAGGGTGGCCGGGACGCGGCCGTGTTCCACCGCCAGCGACACCTTGATCAGCCCGGCCACACCCGCCGCGCACAGCAGGTGGCCGACATTGGACTTGAGGCTGCCGACGGCGCAGAAGCCGGTGCGGGTGGAGGTCTCCCGGTAGACCCGGGTGAGCGCCTGAAGCTCGATCGGATCGCCGATCATGGTAGCGGTGCCGTGCGCCTCGACCAGGCCGATCTCGTCGGCACTCCGGCCGGCGGCATGCAGCGCCGCGCGGACGACGTCGGCCTGGGCGGTGACGTTGGGGGTGGTGACACCGATGGTGTGGCCGTCGTTGTTGACCTCGACCGCCTCGATGACCGCGTGCACCCTGTCCCCGTCGGCCAGCGCCTTCGCCAGCGGCTTGAGCAGAACCGCGCCGCAGCCCTCACCGGGCACGATCCCGTCGGCGCGCTGGTCCATCGGGCGGCACACACCGGTGGGCGAGATCACCCCGGCCGCGCTGAACTCCAGGTACGCCTGTTCGTCCAACAGGATCTCCACGCCGCCCGCGACCGCCATCTCCGCGTCGCCCGCGAGCAGCATCCGCGTGGCCAGGTGGACGCTCACCAGGGCGGACGAGCAGGCGCTGTCCACCACCAGGTTCGGACCGGTGAGGTTGAAGCGGTGCGCCACCTGCGCGGCCAGGAAGTTCTGGTCGGACTGCAGGACACTGGGCCGCAGCGCCGCCCGCCGTCCGTAGGCGGAGATGCGCCCGCCGACCACGACCGCGACCCGGCGGCCCCACACCTCGTCGCGGGTGTAGCCGCCGTCGTGCAGACAGTCCAGGGTCGATTCGAGGAACAGGCGGATACCGGGGTCGAGGGCCGTGGCCTCCTCGTCGGTGAGGCCGAACCGCTCCGGGTCGAAGTCGGCGAGGCCGTCGACGAAGCCGCCCCACCTGCTGACGCTGCGGCCGGGCTGAGGCCGGGGGTCGTAGAGCCGCTCGGTGTCCCAACGGTCCCGGGGCACCTCGGCGACCGAGTGCCGTTCGTCCAGCAGGTTGCGCCAGAACGTGGCGACGTCCGGCGCGCCCGGGAACCGCCCGGCCATGCCGATGATCGCGATTCTGCGGTCGTCGGGATCGCAGCGCGGGGGGATGACCTCGGCTCGACCGGTCGGCGCGGGTGCGGCGCGACCGAGTTCCGGCTCGACATGCGGCGTTCCGGCTCTCTCCCCCGGCTCGGAGATGGTGACGCCCTCCGCCGGGGCGGTGAAGGTGATGCCCTCCGCCACGAGGTAGCCGGCGAGACCCGCCGCGCTCGGGAACTCCATCAGCACCGACGGCGGCAGGTGGCGGCCGACCTCGCGCTCCACCAGTTCCAGCAGCTCGGCCAGGACCACGGAGTCGACGCCGATGTCCCCGAAGTCCGCTTCGGCGTCGAAGCTCGATGCCGGGATACCCAGAGCGGGCGCGAAGATCCCCACCAGGCGCGCAGCCACGTCCTCCACGGACCTCAGCGGCTCGGGCGGCGCCGCGACCGGGCCGGGCACCGCGACCAGATCTGGCGGCGCAGTCGGGTCGGGCAACGCAGTCGGGTCGGGCGGCGCCGTCCTGGCGTCGAGCAGCGAGTTCAGGTCGAGGTCGGGCGACAGCGGCCGCACCGGGAGAACCACCCCGCCCCACGGCATGGCCACCACCCCTTCCAGCGCGTGCAACGCCTCGGCGTCGCGCAACGACCCGAGCCCGACCGGCTCACCGACGTTCGGCCCGCCGCGGCCCGACCCGCTGTCCTGCCACATCGGCCACGCCACCGACCGCAGCCACGGCCTGCCCGCCCGCGCGTGCCGCGCCACCACGAAATCCATCGCCGCGTTGGCCGCCGCGTACTCCGACACCCCGACCGCCATCCTCGGCACCAGCGCGGACACCGACGAGAACGTCAGGAAGAACGCCAGGCGGTCGACCGACGTGAGGTCCAGCAGCCGCTCCAGGGCATCGACCTTCGGCCTGAACACCGCCGCCACGGACGCCGAGTCGCCGCGGGTGAACGCCCCGGGCCGGGCCGCCGGTCCGCCGGCGCAGTGCACGACGCCACCGATCGGTCCCAGCTCGCGCCGCACCCGGTCCAGGAACGACCCGAGCGCGGCCTCGTCGGTCAACGTGCCCGTGTGCACCTCGACCCGCGCTCCGGCGCGGCGCAGGTCGCGCACCGCGCGCACGCGCTCGGCGGCAGCCGCGTCGAGCGGGCCGTCCCACCGTTCCTCGGGCGGCAGCGGATGGCGGCCGAGCAGCGCGATGCGGCGCGCACCCCGCTCCACCAGATGGGCCGCGACCCGCGCGCCCAGGCCGCGCGTCCCGCCGGTCACCACGTACGCCTGGTCCGGCGACACCGGCAGCGGCCGGTGCCGGGTCAGGGCCGGCCGCAGCACGGGC
The DNA here is from genome assembly GCF_977927585.1 of Frankia sp. CcWB2. Classification (NCBI taxonomy): domain Bacteria; kingdom Bacillati; phylum Actinomycetota; class Actinomycetes; order Frankiales; family Frankiaceae; genus Frankia; species Frankia sp. CcWB2. Next base: position 9,446 of record NZ_CDWRCM010000009.1, read on the forward strand.
CGGTAGCGCAGGCCGTTACGATGGCACACCTCGGCCTTCGCCGCGGGCAGGTGCCACTCGCCCCACAGCGCGGGCAGCAGCTGCTCCACACGCTCGGCAGGCACATCGGTGTCCAGCGCCGTCGTGACGACCTTCGCGTACTCGGCGCCGAGCATCCGCACGAACCCGACCATCCGGGCGCCCGCTGTGCCCGGCGGCGGGCCATCGAGGTCCTGGAGACCGCGGGTGACGACCAGCCCTCGCAGCCCGGTGGTACGCCCCGCCGCGACGACGGCGCGGAGCAGGACGAGGCGGCGGTCGGTCGAGCCCGGGTCGTCCTCGGTCCGGTCGAGGTCGGTCAGGTCGATCCAGCCAGTGACCCGCGGCAGGCGGTCGAGGATGCCGGCCGGGTCGGCGAGGTCGTGCTCGGCGACGGGTACGACGCCCGGATGGCCCCGCGCGAGCCGGGCGGCGAGGTCCGCGGTCGTCCGCCGGTGCAGGCACAGGATGGTGTCCTCGACCGGGGCAGCGCCGGACGGGACGGCGCCGACCGGCAGCCACTGCCGTTCCACCAACGTGACCTCGCGCGGCTCGGGTACCCCTGGTCGCCCCCGCAACTCCACCACCTCGGCCGGCTCGGGCGCCGCCGGTGGCTGCCGTTCCGTCAGCTCGGCCTCGGTCGGCTCGGTCGGCTCGGTCGGCTCGGGCGCCCCTGGTGGTCCGGGCGGAGCCGTCGGCGCGGCCGACCCAGTCAACCGGCAGGGCATCCGCGCGAACGGGTACGACGGCAGGGGCACGACCACCCGCGGCGCGGGGTGCAGGGCAGCCCAGTCGACCGCGCCGCCCGCCACCCAGTGTTCGGCCAGCGCGTCGAGGTCCCCGGTGGGCAGCCGGTCCACCGACCGCGCCGGCCGGGCCCGGCCGCGCGCGACACCGCTCGCGTCGCCGTCCGCGAACGCCCGCAGCCGCGCCCGCAGCCCGTCCCGGTCGGCCGCCACGAACGCCAGCCGCTCCTTCAGGTGCGCGCGACCGCTCTGGAGAGTCCAGGCGATGTCGTCGAGCGCCGCCGCCGCGGGCAGGCCGTCCGCCAGCCGCTCGCCCAGGACGCGCAACCGCTCCTCGTTGTCAGCCGAGAGCACCACCAGCTGCGGTCGGCCCGTCGCGGCGGGCTCGGTGCGCGCTGGCGCCTCCTCCAGCACCACATGGCTGATCGTGCCGCCCGCACCGAACGAGCTGATCCCCGCCCGCCTCGGCCGCCCGGCGTCGGGCCACGGCGCGGCATCCCGCTGCACCCGGAACGGCGTGGCGGCCCAGTCGACGTTCGGGTTGAGCCGGTCGACGTGCAGGGTCGGCGCGAGCGTGCGATGTTCCATCTGGAGCAGGACCTTGGTCAGCGCCGCGAGCCCCGCGCCCGCCTCGACGTGCCCGATGGTCGACTTCACCGATCCGATCGGCACGCTGCCAGCCGGGCGTTCGCCGAACACCCGGCTCAGGCCGTCGATCTCCACCGGGTCGCCCAACGCGGTGCCGGCGCCGTGCGCCTCCACGCAGTCGATGTCGCCCGGCCCGAGCCGCGCGTCGGCCAGGGCCTGTCGCACCACCTCGCTCTGCGCGAGCGGGCTCGGTACCAGGTAGCCGTTGGTGCGCCCGGCATGGACCACCCCCGTGCCGCGCACGACCGCGCGTACCCGGTCCCGGTCGGCCAGCGCACGGCGCAGCGGCTTGAGGACCAGCGCGCCGACGCCTTCGCTGGGCACGAACCCGTCGCCGCCTTCACCGAAGCTGCGGCAACGGCCCGAGCTGGACGTCAGCGACATCTGCCGCTGCTCCAGGAACTTGTTGGGATGCAGCGACAGGTTGACCGCCCCGACCACGGCGAGCTCGCACTCACCGGCGCGCAGCGCGCGTACCGCGAGGTGCATCGCCACCAGCGACGACGAGCACATGGTGTCCACCGTCAGGCTGGGGCCGCGGAGGTCGAAGAAGAACGACACCCGGTTGGCGACGTGCCCGATGCCGCCGCCGCTGTAGGTGGGGGTGCCGCGCAGGGTCTCCTCGACGCCGAAGAACTGGTGGTCCGAGTACATCGCCCCGGCGTAGACGCCGACGCGCGACCCGTACCGCTCGCGCATCCGCTCGGCGGGCAGCCCCGCGTCGTCGAGGGCTTCCCAGCAGGACTGCAGGAACAGGCGTTCCTGCGGGTCCATCAGGGCCGCGTCACGCGGCGTGATCCCGAACAGGAGCGGGTCGAACTCGTCCACGCCGTCGAGGTAGCCGCCGGTCATCCGCTCGACCGGCCAGCCCGGCCGGCGCCGGTCCGGCGGCAGCGCGCCGACGCAGTCGCGGCCCTCGACCAGGTTGCCCCAGAACGCGTCGAGATCGGGGGACCGCGGGTAGCGGCCCGCGAGGCCGATGATCGCCATCGCGCCGTCGTCCGACGGTGCTACCGGCACCAGACCGGAATCCGGCGCCGAGGCGACACCTGGCCATCGAGGTGCCTTCAGGACCGGCGCGGGGGTCAGCGGTGCGGGGCCTCCTGGTCCGGGGCCTCCTGGTTCGGAGCCTCGCGGGGCGAGGTCCTGGGCCCGCGGCCGGACACCGGCCGCGTCGAGTTCGTCCACGACCCCGGCCAGCGTGCGGTGCCGGAAGAACAGGGCGCGGTCGGACAGTCCGAAGTCCCGCTCCAGCGTCACGTTGAGCTCGCTGATCTGGAACGAGGTGAGCCCGTAGTCCTCGAACGGCGTGTGGGGGTCCAGCCGGTCCCGGGGGATGCCCGACACCTGGGCGTACTGGACGACGAGATGCTCCAGCAGTGCACCGGACGCCGCTTCGGGGACGGGCGCCGGTGCCGGTTCGGCCAGGTGGAACGGGTAGGCGGGCAGCGGCTGCCGGTCCGGTCGGGTCCGCCAGAACGCGCGCCACGGCACGTCGTGCCCCCGAACCCACAGCTCGGCGGCCTCCGTGGGAGTCCTCGGCTCGGCTCCGCTCGCGCCACCCACGGCGTGGCCGGTGCGCACCCGCGGGTCCGCCCGGCCGACGACGGCTGCCGCGAGCCCCTCGACCAGGTCGTCCAGGCTCGCGCACACCACCGCGAGCCGGTGAGCCATCGGGGTCCGCGCCGTCTGCGTCGTCCATGCGATGCCGCGCAGCGCCTCGTCACGGTCGCCCACGCCGTCCCCCAGGTCACGCACGTGGTCGTGGTGCGACCTGGCATAGTGCGCCAACCGAACGGGATCGCCCGCGGACACCAGGACGACGGCCGGGTCCACCAGGCCGTTGCTCGGTTGCATCCCGCCTCCTTCCGGTGCGTACGGCCGGACCTTACCCACCGCGATCACGCCGGTATGCTCAGTACTGAGCAGCGCCCACGAGGTCGGCCGCGCCGGCCATCAGGTGGTCCGCGATCCCCGCCACGGCCCGCCGCCCCGGGTCCCGGTTGAACGCCGCCAGGTCCGGGCCACACGGCAGCCGGTAGTCGAGGGGTTGTTCCGGTGCGCCGTCACGCCAGGCGGCAGCGCGCCGCAGATACCACCGGAGGGCCTCCGCCAGCCGCCGCCGGGGGTCGGCCACGCCCTCGGCGATCTGGTCCAGCGGGTGACCGACGTAGGTCTCCTCGACGTGCCGCAGGGTGGCGGCGTCGGGTTCGGCCCGCCGCCGGTACAGGTCGACGAGGTGGTTGGCCCTGGCCGCGAACAGGGTGCCGCGGCGCAGCACCTCCGAGCGGGCGCCGAGCGTGAAGTGTGAAGGGTCCGGGGTCCAGCCGGTGTCGCCGGGTGCCAGCGCGGCCAGATGCGCCCTGGTCGCGGCGGTGAGCGCGGACTCCTCGGCGCACAGGTTCACCGAGGTGGTGAGCAGGAAGTCCGCCCCCAGGGCGAACGCCGCCGCGGCCTGCTCGGGCGTCCCGACACCACCGCTCACCCCGACGTGCACCGGTTGCGGGACGCCCCGGGCGAGGGCCCGCACCTCGGGCAGCAGGTGCAGCATCGTCAGGCCGCCCCCGTGCCACCCTGCGGGCGACGCGACCGCCAGGTCGGAGGCCACCGGCAGGTGGCGGGCCGCGTCGGCTTCCGCCGACGTCAGCGCGCCGGCGCGGACCAGGGCCTCCAGCACCGCCGGGCCCGGCGGGTTCAGGAACGCTCGAGCGCAGTCCAGCCCCATCACGCGGGCGACCACGTGCCGCGCCGGCCTGGCCCGGCCGTGCCGGTCGCGGTGCGCGCCGGTGAAGCGGAACCGCACCAGTTCGGGAGTGGGGCCCAGCGGCAGGTCGACCTCGACCACGCGGACGTCGGCGGCGGGTGGCCCGTCCGCTCGCCATGTCGTCGCCGGCCAGGAGACCGGCGCGTCGGCGAACCCCAGCGCCCCCGCGCCGGCCGCCGCGGACACCAGCCGCGAGCCGTTCGCGCCGACGCCCGACGCGCCGACCGCGTAGGCCAGCCGCAACCCGTACCGCTCGCGGAAACCGGCCGCGCCGAGCCGCTCGGCCGGAGCCGGCCCGACCCACGTCGCGACGGCGGCCGGTACGACGACCTCGTCCGGTTCCCGGACGTCGGCGGTCTCGCCGGGGTCGGCCGGCTCGCGGGAGCCGGTGGGTCGACCGACCGCCACCGGCTCCGCGACGGCCACCGACGCCCACTCCTCGCGCGCCTGCGCCCACAGCTTCGTCAGCACGGTTCCCGGCCCGACCTCGACCAGCTCCTCCACCCCGCGATCGAGCAGGTACCGCATGGTCCGTCGCCACTGGACCGGTGCGCACAGCTGCCGCTCCAGCAGCTCCGGGACCCGGTCGGCGGTGTGCGGCTCGACCGTGGCGTTGGACAGCACCGGCACGCGCGGTTCCGCGAAGACCACCCGGTCCAACGCCTGCCGCAGCCGCGCCGCCGCGGGCGCCATGTGCCGGGAGTGCGCCGCCACGCTGACCTGCAACAGCTTCGTCTTCGCCGCGCCGGCCGCCCGCACCAGCGGCGCGATCGCCCGGACCTGCGCCCGCGGCCCGCAGACCACGATCTCGCGCGAGGAGTTGTAGTTGGCGACCTCCACATCCGGGGCGTCCGCCGCCACCAGCACCTGGCGGAGGCGGTCCTCGTCGAGCCCGAGCACGGCGAGCATCCCGCCGCCCCGGATGCCACCCATCAGCTCGGCCCGCCGCGCTGTCAGGCGCAGGCCCGTCGTGAAGTCCACCGCGCCCGCCGCGAACAGCGCGCTGTACTCGCCGAGGCTGTGCCCCACCATGAAGTCAGGCTGCGGCGCGGCCGCCGCGAGATCCAGGTAGCGCAATGCGTTGACGGTGAACATGACCGGCTGGAGGTGCCGGGTGTCATCCAGCCGCCGCAGGTCGCCGGCCAGCTCGCGCACCGAGAGGCCCAGCACCTCGTCGGCCTGCGCGGTGAGGTCGGGGAACCGCTCGAACAGGCCGTCGGCCATGCCCTTGCGCTGCGAGCCCTGGCCGGGGAACGCCCACACGATCGCCACCGGCTACTCCCAGGGGTAGCGGCCGGTCGCCGCGAAGCGGGCGAAGCGATCCCGCACTCTCGGCGTCCCCGACAACCGGTCGAACTCGGTCACCGCGAGCCGCCTGGTCTCCGGCGTGATCGGGTGGAGCGCGCCGAAGAACCGTTTGGCGTCGCCCACCACCGTGTCGTCCAGCTTCGCCAGCCGCGCGGTCAGTCTGCGCACCAGCGGGGCCGGGTCGGGGGACACCTCGTCGACGAGCCGCCACCGCGCGGCCTCGGCCGCGGTGACCGGGAGCGTGGTCAGCGCCATGGCGTAGGCGGTCTGGAAACCGACGCGCCGCACCAGGAACGGCAGCACGCTGCACGGCAGCAGCCCCCACATCGCCTCGGGCAGGCTGAAGACACCGCGTTCGGTGCTGTGCACGAGGTCGCTGGCCGCCACCAGCCCGACCCCGCCGCCCGACACCCGGCCGTCCACGCACGAGACGACCAGGCGCGGCACGGCCGTGATGTGGTCGAGCAGTTCGAAGAACACGCCGCCGCGTTCGGCCGGGTCGTGGCCGGAGTCGTCGGCGCGGGCGGCCGCCGCGACGTCCATGCCGGCCGAGAACACGCCGCCCCGCGCGCGCAGCACGACCAGCCGGCAGTCGGGCCGCGCCTCGGCCTCGTCCAGCGCGGCGTGCAGGGCGGCGATCAGCGCCGGGTCGATGGCGTTGCCCCTGTCCGGGCGGGCGAGCGTGACCCGCACAGCCGGCCCGGCCCACTCGACCTCGAGGGCGGGCACGGTCAGCTCCACCGATAGACGCGGTGGTAGCGGTCGATGTGATCGAGCACCAGCAACCCGGCCCCGTCGAACAGCTCGGCGTACAGCTCGGCGTACGGCCCGGTCTCGAATGCCTGGCCCGCCACGCCGTGGCCGCGGTCGCCGCCGAGGGCCACGGCCTGGTCGTACTCCGCCATCGTGAGCGCGCGTCGGGAGGCGATCCGCGCCGATGCCGAACCGACCCACCGCCTCCACCCCGTCGGCCCCCAGCACGCCGCTGAAGAACTCCGACCCGCAGCCGGATCCGTAGGAGAACAGCCCGATCCTGGCCGGTGTCACTGGCATCGCGCTACCGAGCAGCGAGGCCAGCGCCAGGTACAGCGACGCGGAGAACAGGTTGCCCACCTGCGAGGCGTACTTGACGGTGGGCGCCACCCGACTGGTGAAGTCGGTGTCGGCGTCCTTCGACGCCAGGGCGCCCTGCTTGCGCAGCAGCATGCGGTGCGCGCCCTTCACCATGCCGGCGAACGGCGTGTGGAACACCAGGTACGCGAACGTGTCCACGACGTCGCTGCCGACCACCCGCTCGCGGTAGACGGCGAAGCTGTGCTCCAGGCACGTCAGGTACGACAGCAGCGACAGGTCGGAGTCGACGACGGCCACGTCGGCGCTGGGCCGCAGGGTGTCCATCACCTCGAACGTGTGGGTGCCGCTCGCGCCCACGTCGAGCTCCAGCACCGCGCAGTCCCGACTGACGATCATCGCCACCGCGCCCGCGCCCTCGGACGGCTCCCAGTACGTGCCGCGCGAGCCCGAGCCGGGCACGTCGGCGGCGATCACCAGCGCCTTGGCACGTGGCACGGGCGAGTGGGCGATGATGCCCGCGGCGGTGTGCAGTGCCGCCGTGCCGCCGTAGCAGGCGTGCTTGACCTCGAACGACCGGCACCGCGGCGACAGCTCGAGGTGGCGATGCACATAGGTACTGATCGGCTTGCCCATGTCCACACCGGACTCCGTGCCGACGACCAGCAGCTCGATGTCCGCCCGGTCGCGCTCGTCCATCGCGGCCAGCAGCGGGCGGGCCGCGTTGACCGCGTTGGTCACCGCGTCCTCGCACGGCAGGTTCACCGACTTGCGGGTCATCATCAGGTTGCCCAACCGGGCGATGTCCAGGCCACGTTCCCGGAACAGGTCCTCGACCTCGAAGCAGGCCCGCCCGACGTAGCAGTTCAGCGCCTCGATGCCGATGGCCATGCAACATCCCCCTCGAGGTCGGTCATCAGGTCGTCGTGGAGCGGGTCCGGCAGCCCGGTCAGGTAGAAGTGATCGCCCGGATAGACATGCAGGCGGAAGGCGCCGTCCGTGGTGACCCGCCATCGCTCGGCCTCCACCGGCTCGACCTCCGGGTCCCGGTCGCCGGTGAACGCCGACACCAGGCAGGTCAGCCGCGGCCCGTCGCCGGGCCGGTAGCTCTCGTTGACGGCGAAGTCGGCACGCATGGTCGGCAACAGCAGCTTTATCAACTGCGGCTGCTCCAGCAGGACGTCCGGCGTCCCGCCCAGGCTGACCACCGCGGCGATGAAGTCGTCGTCGGGGACGTCCGCGAGAGGGCGGCGGCGCGCGGCCAGGTGCGGCGCGCGCCGACCGGACACCAGCAGCCGCACCGGGGCACGGCCCTCCCCGGTGAACCGGCGTGCCGCCTCGTAGGCGACGGCCGCGCCCATGCTGTGCCCGAACAGCGCGTAGGGCCGGTCCAGGTGCGGACGGAGTCCCTCGCACAGCGGGCCGATCAGATCCTCCATCCGTCGGTAGGGCGGTTCGGCGATGCGGGACTCCCTGCCTGGCAGCAGCACCGGGCACACCTCGATGGCCGGACGCAGCCGATCGCGCCACGGCAGGAAGAAACCGCCGCCGCCGCCCGCGTGCGCGACGCAGAACAGGCGCAGCGGCGCCTCGGTCATCCGCGGGGTCGGCTTCGTCCACGGACCGGTCACGGCGTCCTCCCGGGGCGCAGCACGACGTGGCCGAAGGAGCCGACCGCGCCGACGGCGTTCACCAGGACCCGTCCCGGAAGGGCCGGCCGCGCGGAGTCGACCAGTTCCAGCCTCGGGTCGTCCCAGTCCACCAGGGGCGTCCGGTGCGTGCTCACCAGCGTGGGCGCGAGTGTGCCGTGCCGCAGCTGGAGCAGCGCCTTGGTGAGTTGTGACATGCCGGCCGCGGCCTCCAGGTGTCCGATGTTCGGTTTGACCGTCCCCACGGCGAGCTGCCCGCCGCCGTCGGATCTCAGCGCGGCGAGCAGCCCGGCAAGCTCGGCCGCGTCCGCCATCGGCGCGCCGGACCCACCGCACTCGACGTAGCTGATGTCGGCCCCGCACAGGCCGTGCGGCCCCAGCACCTCGCGGACCGACTCGGCGAGCGCGTCGCTGTCGGGAACACCGAAACGGCCCCGTCCGCCCACGCCGCCGCCGCCGACGGCCTCGATGACGCCGTGTACCACGTCGCCGTCCTCCCGGGCGTCGGCCAGCGGGCGCAGCACCAGCGCGCCGGCCCCCTCACCCGGCGACCACCCGGCGCCGTCGGCGGCGAACGCACCGTCCGCCGGGACCTCGGTGGACAGCCCGAGGTCGCGTAGCACGGCCAGGTGGTAAGGGTGGGTGACCAGGTTGACGCCACACACCAGGGCCGCGTCGCACTCCCCTGCCCGCAGTGCCGTCACCGCCAGGTACGCGGCGGTCAGCGACGACGAGCAGGAGGTGTCCACCGCCACACCGAGACCGCGCAGACGGAAGGCGTGGGCGAGGCGAGCCGGAAGGTCGGACGCGGCGGCGGCGACCAGCGCGGGGGCACCGGCGCGCCACCGAGCCTCACCGACATGCCGGTGGTCGTGCCACATCACCGCGACGTACACGCCCACGCGAGGGCCGCCGTGACCCCGCGGCTCACTGAT
>NZ_CDWRCM010000009.1:18696-24510 GCF_977927585.1 Frankia sp. CcWB2
GGCCCGCCTCCTCCAGCGCCTGCCAGGCGACCGGCAGCAGCAGGCGCACCTGCGGGTCCAGCAGCTCCGCTTCCCGTGGCGAGATCCGGAACGGCAGCGCGTCGAAGGTGGTGACGTCGGTGAGGAAACCGCCGTGCGGCGGCTCGAAGCCGTCGCGGAGCGCCGCGGCGCGGGCAGGCGGCACCGGGCCGACCGAGCGGCGGCCGGCCCGCAGGTTGCGCCAGAACGCGCCGACGTCGTCCGCCTCCGGGTAGCGGCCCGCCATCCCGGTCGCCGCCACCTCGGCGGTGTGGCGCCGCCCGGTCGAGACCCAGCTCACCGGTCCGGCCGCGGGCCGGGGCGACGAGACCTCCACGCGCGGCGCCGGGACCGCGGTGTTCCCGGCGGTCGACCTGTCCACCGCCCCGCCCAGGAAGGAGTGCAGCAGCCGCTGGCCCGGGTGCAGCCGGAAGTGTTCACGTACCGAGTCGAACGCCATCGCCCCGATCGGGCACAGCCCCACCGGCTGCTCGGCCTGGGCGGTCATCAGCAGCTGGCTGACGTAACCGGCCTCCAGCGCCAGATACAGCTCGGACTCCTCGGCGTAGAGCGGTTCGATGCCGCGCGGCTCCGAGATCAGGTACAGCTCGAACCCCGCCCGGTCGAACACCTCCCGGTTGTACTGGAAGTGCGCCTCGACCATGCTCGGCGAGCCCTCATGCACCCGTTGCAGCACGTGCTCGTCGGGTCGGTGGTAGTAGATGCCCGGCGCCAGGCCCTTCACCCCGTTCGGCCGCACATGGAGGTACACCTGCACGGCGTAGGTGTCGCCCGCGGACGGGTAGAGGCGTCGAGGTCTGCCGTCGACGTCGCTCGACCGCAGCGATCCGAGCAGCGCGCGCAGCGCGTCGAGGGTGACCGACCCGCCGGTGAAGTCCCGTCGGGTCGCGCGGTCGCGGTAGGCCCGGGCGGGCGGCGCGGCGCCGCCGAGCCGGGTCGCCGGCTCATCCGGCGAGGTCGGCCGCAGGTGCCGCCGGCCGGCCTTGAACCGCGCCCGGTCCTCGGGCGAGAAGAACTCGACCTCGGTCTCCCCGGGGCCCCCAAGCGCGGACGGCTTCTCCCGTGCGAGGTATGCGGCGATGCCGCGCGCGCTGGGGTCCGCCAGCAGCGCCGACACCTGAACCCGCACACCGTGCCGCTCTCGCAGCGCGGTGGACAGCCGCACCATCGTGAACGAGGTCGCACCCTGGTCCCACAGGTCGCGCGCCGGGTCCACCGAGGGCACGCCGAGGTACTCCGCGAGCAGAGCCGCGATCTCCTCGGCCAGCTCGTCGGCCGACGCCCCGGGTGTCACCCGGTGACCAGCCGACACACCCGGCGCAGCCCGGTCGTCGACGACGGTCCGGTGCTCGACGGGCGGGTTCGGGCCGGCGGGTTCGCCGGCGTCCGCCGCGATCCCGCCTCCCGTCGACGTGGCCCGCCCCACCGGCCACGGCAGGGCGTCACGGTCCAGCTTCCCGTTGGCGGTGGCCGGGAACGACGCCACGAACACGACGAAGTTGGGGACCATGTAGTCGGGCAGCGTCTCGGCGGCGAACGCGCGCAGCCGCGCCGCCTCCGGCCGCGCCGCGCCCGGCTCCGCCTGGAGGTAGGCGACCAGCTTCCGATCTCCGCCGTCGTTGGCCCGGGCCAGCACGACCGCCTCCCGCACCGCGGGGTGCTCGCGCAGACGATGCTCGATCTCGCCGAGCTCCACCCGGAAGCCGCGGATCTTGATCTGGCCGTCGCGGCGTCCCAGGAACGTGATGATCCCGTCCGGTCGGAACGCGGCACGGTCGCCGGTGCGGTACATGCGTTCGCCCGTCCGGTCGGTGAACGGGTCGGGCAGGAAGCTGCGGGCGGTCAGCTCCGGGTCACCGTGGTAGCCGAGGCTGAGGCAGTCGCCCGCGATGTAGAGGTCGCCCTCCTCGCCGATCGGGCACGGCTCCAGGGTCTCGTCGAGGACGTAGTACCGCGAGTTGTCGATGGGGCGGCCGTACGGGATGCTGCGCCACCGCGGGTCGACCACCTCGACCGGGAACCAGTTGGACCGGACCGTGGCCTCGGTCGCGCCGCCCAGGCTGACCAGGCTCGCCCGCGGCGACACCGCCCGCAGGTCGGCCGGCAGGCTCAGCGGCGTGTAGTCACCGCTGAGGAAGACCAGCCGCAGGTCCACCCCGGCGCGGTCGCGCAGCGACGGCAGCAGCGTGGCCAGCGACGTCGGCGCCGAGTTCCAGAAGGTGATCGGCTGCTCGGCCAGCACGTCGGCGAGCAGCTCCGGGTCCCGCTGCTCGCGCTCGTCGGCCACGTACAGGCTCGCGCCGCGGCCCAGAAGCCCGAGGATGTCGAACACCGACAGGTCGAACCCGAGCGAGGTCACGCACACGCCCACGTCGCCGGGTCCGAAGCCGAAGGTGCGGTAGCACCAGTTGAGCAGGTTCCACACCGGCCGATGCGTCACGGCGACGCACTTGGGTCGCCCGGTGCTGCCGGAGGTGAAGATGTAGTAGGCGGTGTTGTCCGGGCCGGTCACCGGTTCGGGGTCACCCGGATCCTCGTCGGCGCCCGCCAGCAGCGTGTCGAGCTCGACCACCGGCACGTCGGGCCGCCAGTCCAGCGCGCCCACGGTGGTCAGCACGACGCGCGAGGAGGTACGGGCCAGCATCGCCGCCGCCCGGTCGGGCGGCAGACCCGGCAGCACCGGCAGGTACGCTCCGCCCGCCTTGAGCACGCCGAACACCGCCGCCACCATCTCCGGTCCCCGCCGGGTGGCGACCGCGACCGCCGTCTCGGCCGTGACGCCCCGCTCGCGCAGGCGGTGCGCGATGACGTTGGCCCACCCGTTCAGCTCGCGGTAGGTGGCGATGCCGTCGCGCCACCGCAGGGCGACCGCGCGGGGCCGGCGGCGGGCCTGCTCCTCCAGCAGCAGGTGCACCGGGCCATCCGCCGGGTAGGTCGTCGTGGTGTCGTTCCACTCGTAGAGCACGCGGCGCCGCTCGTCGGCGGTGAGCCGGCCGACCCGCTCCTGCTCGTCCGGCTGGTCGGCGAACCCGGTCACGGTGGCACGAAACCGGTCGAACGCCGGGTCGAGCGCGTCGGCGGGGAGGTGGCCGGGCACCACGTCCCACGCGATGTCGAGGGTCTCGCCGTCGTCGACGGCCACGCAGTCCAGCGACACGTCGGAGGTGGCGGTGCGCCAGGGACCGGCCGTCACACCCGGCGGAAGCGGCTGCCCGGACACATCCAGGACGCTGGTGAACACCACGGGCAGCGCGAACGACCGATCGCGGCGCCGGCGCAGCACGACGACGCGCAGGTCAGCGAGCCCGCTCGCGCCGTCGGCCTCGGCGTCCTCGGCGAGCAGCGCGGCCAGCCGGCGGGCCCGCGCGGGCAGGGGAAGGTCCGGCTGGTCCACCCGGACCCAGCTCAGCGCGGTCTGCTCGCCGGGGCGGTACACCTCGCGCCCGGCGGCCCAGCGCACCACCGGCAGGGCGAACGGCGGGTCGAACACGTGGGCAAGCGCGTCGCAGAACGCGGCCGGCAGCGCCGCGTCCGCGGTCACGTCATGCCGTGCCGCCCAGGTGCGCAGCGCGGCCGGGTCGGCCGTGAACCGCAGGCGTTCGGTGCGGCCGGGTGCCCCCGGCGTGAACGGCCCCGACGGCAGGTCCGCCAGGCGGGCGAGCCAGTGCTCACGATGCGCCGGGTTGGTGGCGGACGCGCGCGCCGCGGGCGGCACAGTCCGCGCGGGCGGGTCGGCGTAGCGGCGCAGCAGGGCCCGACCGAGCGCCAGGACGCTCGGCGCGTCGGCCACGAGCAGGTCGATCGCCAGGTGCACGGTGCCCGAACCGTCGGCACCGCGCCGGACCCGTAGGTCGGTGTGCGGCGCGCGGCCCAGGGGAAACGGCCGGTCGGCGACGTCGCGCGCGATCGCCTCGTCCACCTCGGGCTGGTCGGACTCCACAACGGGGACGCGTCCGCCGGCGGCCGTGGGGGGCAGCACGGTGGTCCGGCCGTCCTGGTCGACGACCGTGCGCAGCACGTCGTGCTCGACGACCAGGTCGAGCCAGGCCTGTTCCAGCCGGGACACGTCGAGCTCGGCGACGTGGAAGCTCTGATAAAGCTGGCAGCCCGCGGTCCGGCCGGACACCCGGGCCACGTGGTAGGCCTGCTGGAGGTCGTTCAGCTCGTCGCCCGGCGTCGGCGCCGCGTCCACGCAGGCCGCCTGGAGCGCGGCCACGAACCGACTGAACAGCGCGTCCGCGGTGTCCCAGCGCCAGCGCAGACCACCGCCGTGTTCCCACATCAGGTGGTCCAGGCCGACACCCGAGGTCTGGCCGACGGCGTGGACCAGGTGGTCGGTCATGCTCGGCGCGTCCGGTTCGCCGACGTCGAGCAGGCTGGTGAACACGGCCGGCAGGTCCGGGGCCGGCAGATCGGCGCGGCGCAGCTCGCGCACCACCTCCACACCCGACACCTCGTTGTGCGCCAACGCGTCCCACACCTGCCGATGCAGTGCGGCGGCCAGGTCGGACCGCCGGCGGTCGACCTCGTCGACCACCAGCAGGCAGGTCGAGGTGAAGGGACCGGCCACGTCGTCCGCGCCCCGGCCCAGCCGCACCCGGTCGGTAGTGGTCAGCACCAGCGACCACGGCCGCGGACCGATGGTCAGCACCTCGCAGAACACCGTCAGCGCCAGAGACGACGGCGAGACGCCGAGCGCGGACGCGCGCCGACGCAGGGCCTGCCACTGCCCGGGGTCGAGATGCCCCGTGCGCGGCACGCGCAGGTGGTGCGCGAGCCCGTCGGGCGGTTCGGGTGGGGCCGTTCGCTCGCCGAGGAGAAGGTCGGGACCGGGCGGCACCTCGGACAGCCTCTCGCGCCAGTGCAGCAGGTCCGCCTCCCAGCGCGAGGCGTGCCTGCGCTCGGCGAGCGCGACCGCGCAGTCCCGCACCGACAGCGCCGGCTCGGGCAACCGCGCGCCGGGCTCGCGGTAGAGCAGCAGCCACTGCCGGAACAGCAGCTCCGTGCTGTGCGCGTCGACCGCCGTGCCATCGAGGCTCAGGTGCGCGGAGCCGGCGCCGCCGTCACGCACGACCTCCAGCGCGAACGGCGGGAACGCACCCGGCGGGTACCGGCGGTGCGAAAGCCGTCGGCGCGCCTGCGCGCCAAGCACGGCCACGGGGCCGTCGTGCACCACCGCGACCTGTTCGGGGACATCCGGCCGAACCCGCTGCCCCGTGCTCTCCCCGACCACCAGCCGCAGCGCGTCGTGGTGGGCGACGAGCCGCCGCCACGCCGCGACCAGCCGGTCGGCGTCCAGCTCGGGCAGCCAGAACTCGCGGTAGTGGTGGCATCCGATCGCGTCCGGTCCGAGCTCGACGTACTTGCCGACGACGTAGGCTTCCTGGACCGGGGTGAGCGGGAACGGCTCGTACCGTTGGGCTGGCTTCGCCACCAGTGGCCGCGCCCCGCTCCCCGGCGCGTCGCCGACCAGCCGCGCCAGGTCGGCGACGGTCTCGCAGCCCACGAGGTCCGCGAGCGCGACCTCCCGGCCGAACTCGGCTTCGAGATCGAGCAGCAGCCGGGCCGTGGCGAGCGAGGACAGCCCGAGATCCGCCAACCTGCTGCCGGCCTCCGGGTCCGCGTCGTCGGCCACGAGGCCGCACACCAGCCGCACCGTTCGGCCGACCGCGTCCGCGAACTGGTCGGTCACCGTCATTCCCGTCACCACGTCCACCGGCCGAGGTCCGGGTAGGGCGGTTCCATCAACGGCGAGGTGTCCGAGGCCGAGACCTT
>NZ_CDWRCM010000009.1:25040-26875 GCF_977927585.1 Frankia sp. CcWB2
GACGGTGAACCCCGCTGCCTTACGCACCTGCGCCTCGAACGCGGTGCGGAACCGCTCGTCGGAGGGCATCCCCACCGCGTCGGCGGAGGCGAGCATGAGCGTGACGAACCGATCCTGCTGCTCGGGGGTGATGCGCAGCCCCAGGTGCGCCTTCATCAGGCTGAGGAACCCGCCGAGCTCGTCGGAGTACCGGGAGGGCCCGCCAAGCATCTCGACCAGGAAGGCCGTCAGGTGGTCGGTGTGGTGTGGTGTTCCGTACTCGAACAGACTCCGCAGCAGCGGGTCCGCCACCACCGCCTGGTGGAAGTGCTCGGCGAGACCGCGCAGCGATGGTTCGCCGCCGACGTGTTCGAACATGGTGGCCATGAGCGCAGCTAACCCCCGCGTCGGATGCCGATTGGGACGGCAACGTAGCCAGGGGAGGCGTGGCGGGTCTGCGCAAAGTTGCACAGACCCGCCACTGCGTGACGCGACTACCACCAGTGGGTGTCACCGTTCGGTGGGGCGAGAGAGGCGATTGTCGGCGTCATCGGTGCTACCTGCCGACCTGCTCAGGCGCGTTACCGGGATCTGCCCGAACGCCAGCGACGCCGCCGCTGGCCGCCACACACGATGTCCGAGTCACACGGCGGTCCACCAAGGGCATGCAGATGATCTTTGTGGCGCATCGCGCAGCAGACGCTCCGGCGACGCGGAGATCTGCAATGCCGTTGCCGACCGATCCCCGAAACTACGCTCCGCAACCAAGGTCCGCCGGTACGTTCGAGGAATCGAACCAAACGATCAGCGCCCCGACCTGGACGTCTTCTATTCGATAAATCATCAGATCTCATAGCTTTTACCTATTTATTCAGGTCAGGGCATTGTTACGCATCGTGGTGGAGGTGGCGGGAATCGAACCCGCGTCCTCCGGCCCCGACACAGGGCTTCTCCGGGCGCATCCTGCTACTTGTTTCTCAGCCCCGTCGGACACGCAGGCAAGCCGACATAGGCTCAGTCGCTGTTTGATGTCCCGACCGACCCCGCGACCGGGTCAGCCGGTGATCCTCCTAGCGACGTCAGATTCTGGGCCGGAGGCTCTCCCAGACTGACGACTACCTAGTCCCTCTTAAGCGGCGAGCGCGTAAGTGGGGGTAGTGGGCTGCGTCTTGTTGGCAGCTGTTGTTCTGAACGGATCGTTAACGAGATAACCGCTCATCCTCGGCCCGCTTCCCCTGCCTCGACGTCCGGAGTCGAAGCCGGTCACCCCCAAGTTCGGATCAGTTATGGCATTTTAGCATACCGCACGACGGGGGCGCCAGCACCAGCCGACAGACGCTCCTGCCAACCCGGCCCATCGCGCGCGTCACTGCATCCAACGCTCGGACGCCAGCTCCATGTTCCCACGTCGGGCACCCCGCGTACCAACGGGTTTCCGATGCGGCGGGCCGTGGCGGGCGCGCGTCACGGCGGCCGGGCCCCGTGGGCATGCCGTCGCGGGCAACGCCGTTGTACGGAGTTGTTGTATGGATAACGGCTACCAGACGACCAGCGCCTCGGGAGATCACCGTGGAGATCAAGGAACTGGGACATCTCGTCCTCTACGTCCGGGACATCGGGCGTTCCAGCGCCTTCTACCGGGACGTACTCGGCTGGCGGGATCTTTCCCGACCCGGCGGGCGCGGACGGCAACCCACTGCGGGCCCCCGCCGCCGCGTTCTCCTCCGGACGCACCCACCACGAGCTGCTCCTCATCGAGGTCGGCGAGGACGCGGCGGCCATACCCCAGGGCCGGCGGGTGGGATTGTACCACTTCGGACTGAAGGTTGGCGACAGCGATGACGAACTGCGCGCTT
>NZ_CDWRCM010000009.1:26900-28218 GCF_977927585.1 Frankia sp. CcWB2
TGCTCGCCCGTCTGCACGACGCGGATGTGACCATCGTCGGCGCGTCGGATCACACGGTCACCCACAGCTTGTACATCCTCGACCCAGATGGCAACGAGATCGAGCTCTACATCGACGTTCCCGGGGTCGACTGGCGGAGCACTCCCGCGCTCGCCGCGGCTCCGGTCCGTCCGTTGCGGATCTGATCTGATCAGAAGATCTGATCAGATCAGATCAGATCAGAGGCGCCGAGATCAGAGGCGCCGGGAGTTCCCGCCTCCCGCCGCACCGGCCGTCACTCGGTGAAACTGTGCCCATGCAGCCGTCCCCCGACCAGCGTCGACGGCTGCCGGCGCTGCTGGTGGCGTTGGCGATCCTCACCGGTCTCGTCGACGCGGTCAGTTTTCTCGGACTCGGCCGGGTATTCGTGGCCAACATGACCGGAAACGTCGTCCTGCTGGCCTTTGCGCTGGCCGGGGCCCCGGGCCTGTCCGCCGACCTGTCGGCGCTGGCCCTGGCCGGGTTCCTGGCCGGAGCCGTCATCACCGGACGGATCGGCACGGTGACCATAATCGGCGGTCGTCGCTTCTCGTGGCTGATCATCGCGATGGCCGCGCAGACCGGGCTGATGGCCGGCGCGCTGATCGCCGCGCTGGTCACCCAGGGACTCGGCACGGAACCCGAGATCCCTGAGATCCCCGAGGCCCGGCCCTATACCGTCATCCTCCCGCTGGCCCTCGCGATGGGCCTGCAGCACGCGACGGCTCGGCGGATGGCCGTTCCGGACATCCGGACGAACGTGCTGACCAGCACCTTGACCGGGATCATCATCGACTCCCGGCTCGGTGGGGGAATGGGCCGCGGTGGGGCGCGGCGGTTCGCCGGCCCCGTCGCCATGTTCGCCGGAGCCCTGATCGGGGGCCTGTGCCTGCTCCATCTCGGCCGGATCGTCCCGCTCGTCGTGGCGACCGGTACCGTCACCGGCTGCCTGATCGCCACAGTGACCGGCACCGTTGCGGCGCCATGATCAGGAAGCCGGGGAGACTTCGCCACCCGCGCCACCCGGCCTGGTCGCACGGCGCCGCTGCCGGATGACGACCGTCGTGTCGAGACCACCCTCGCCGTCCGCCTGGGCAGCGGCGAGATCCCGCTCGGCCAGCTCGATCATCGGCAGCGGGATACCACGCCGGCCCGCCTCGGCAAGGCAGATCCGCAGATCCTTGCGCATCCAGTCGACCGCAAACCCGAAATCGAACTCGTCGCGCACCATGGTCTGACCACGATTCGCCAGGTACCACGAGTTGGGAGTCAAAATGAAATAACTTGCGCGTTTCGAACC
>NZ_CDWRCM010000009.1:28541-29549 GCF_977927585.1 Frankia sp. CcWB2
TTCATTACGTCCCCTTGGCGGCGCCGCCGGCCACGGCGGAAAGCATCAGATCGGTGTCCAGACCGGCGGCAATAGCGAAGTTGATGGCCTCGGCCGCCCCTTCGACGGCTCCCGCCACCAGAATCTGATTGACCATCTTGGTGAGTTGTCCGCTACCGACCGGCCCGACCCTCGTGATAGTCGCGCCGTAGGCGGCGAGCACCGGCCTGGCCCGCTCGATCGTCTCAGGATCCCCACCGCACATGATGCTCAGCCGGCCGGCCACGGCACCTGCCTCCCCGCCGGAGACCGGGGCGTCGACGAAACCGACGCCGACCTCGGCGGTGCGCGCCGCGATCTCCTCCGCGAGTTCCGCGGAGGTCGTCGTGTGATCGACGATGATCGCACCGGGCCGAAGCGATCCCAGCATCCCGTCGGTGCCGATGACGACCTCGCGGACGTCGCCATCGGCACCGACGCAGAGGCAGACGACGTCGACCTCAGTCGCCGCGGCTGCGGGCGACGGCGCGATCCGGCCGGAATGTTCCTCGGCCCAGCGTGCCGCGGTCGCGGCCGTGCGGTTGAACACGGTGGTGGAGAACCCGGCCCGAACCAGGTGACCGGCCATGGGAAATCCCATCGTGCCCAGTCCGACGAAGGCAACACGCATGAACGTCACTCCTGTTTCGCCCCCGATGGCGTCCACCGGGATTGGTCGGTCATGAGGATCGGTCGGTCATGAGGATCGGTCAGTCGCCACCGCCCCGGCATCCGATGCCCCGACATCCGATGCCGGGGTGCAGACGAAGGCCCAGGGAGCTCCACGCAGCCTCGTCATCACCACGGTGACAGCCGGTCCACCGGGAATCAGATCACGACGGCGGGGTAGCAACCGGCGGCGGATCTCCTCGACGTCGCCGGCGAGGCCGCGTCGCCGGACGTCCAGCGAACCGATCTCACGAGACCGCAACAGGTCCGCGATCCGGCGCACGTCGAAGGGCAGCTCGGCCTCGATGCGCAGCAGGCGGG
>NZ_CDWRCM010000009.1:29656-38193 GCF_977927585.1 Frankia sp. CcWB2
GAAGGGGGTCGTCACTGCCTCGTCGGAGGTCAGGAAGGCGATCATTGGATCAATCTGCCAGGCTCCAAGGCGCCGCCCGAGCTCGCCGACCAGGCCCGCCCGAGTGACCGCCGGGCTCGGATCGTGGAGGAACCGGCCCGGAGCCGCTACCCGATCGGCGACCTCGCCAACCCGACCCACCGGTCCCACCGGACCCACCGGACCCACCGGACCCACCCGACCCGTATCCGCCGGGAGGACTGGATCCGGGGTCCCGGTGAGGGCTCGCCGGCGCTTCCCCGGCCCGCAGGGAGGCCGTGCTGCCCGGCCCGGGCAGCACAGTGGCGCGACGCGAGGCGGTCGCGAGGGCCGGTGAGAACAGCACGGCCTCCTTGAGATCCCGTCCGTCGGCCACGAACTCGATCTCCCAGCCCGGGGGGGAACCAGCTCCGTCGCCAGCCCTGGCGCGGCCTTCACCGCGATAGCCGCAACCTTGTCGGCAAGCCCGAAGCACCAGGCCAGCGGCGGCTCGCTCGCCCGCGACGCCAACCGACGGTCGCCGGCACGCCGGGCCGGATCGACGAACACGGCGTCGCATCCGGAGAGGTCCACCTCCCGCACGTCGGACAGGCGCGTCTCGAGGCATCCCGTCGGCACGGCCGATCCCGTGAGCGGAACGGTCGTGAGCGGAACGGTCGTGGACGGAAGGGCCGAAGGCGGCGCGGTCGTGCCCTCGGCCGCGTGGACGGCGACGTTGAGCGCGGCCATCCGCAGATGAACCGGATCCCGGTCGACGATCATGATCTCCCGGCCCCGGGCGAGGGCCAGCGCGTCCCCGCCGATCCCCGTGCACAGGTCGGCGAGCCGGCCTAGGCCGGTGAACCGCGCGGCCCGATGCTCAGCCGCCGCCTGCGAGGACGCCTGTTCCAACCCGGCTCGGGTGAAGAACATCCGATCGGCCCGGGCAAACTTGACCATCGCGCGCCGCCTCAGCTCCGCCTGAGTGAACGCGGAGGCGAGGAGCGCGGGGGACACGCCCTCGGCGCGCAGGCGGGCACCGACAGCCAGTTCCCGGGCCGCGCCTCCACCAGCACGCTCATCCTCGGCAAATGCCGCGACCGCCGCCGCCAGCACCGCCTCACCCTGTGCGCTCAGCAGGGCCTCGAGCTGCGCCAGCCGGTCGCCGTCGGAGGCGGTCACGGCGACTCGGATGGTGCCGGAACCGGCGAATCCGCGGCACGACGACGAAATAACGACGACGGGAACCATGACAGGAACGTCGACAGGAACATCGGCGGCCCCACGGACGGTGTCATGGACGGCTGGCTATCAAAGGTAGCGCCCCTTGGCTCGGCGGCCCATCGCCCGGCCGATCTCCCGGGCCGCGTCCCGCTCCGCGATCGCGTGCCGTTTGTCGTACGACTTGCGGCCACGCGCCAGCGCAATCTCGATCTTCGCCCGCCCGTCCTTCCAGTAGAGCGAGAGCGGGACCAGCGTGAGCCCACCCTCCTGGGTCTTACCGACCAGTTTTTCGATCTCCGCCCGATGCAGCAGCATCTTGCGCTTGCGGCGGGGGGCGTGGTTCGTCCAGGTCCCCTCGGTGTACTCGGGGATGTGCACGTTGTGCAGCCAGATCTCACCATCGCTGATCTGGGCGAACCCGTCGACGAGCGAGGCCCGCCCGGCCCGCAGCGCCTTCACCTCGGTGCCACGGAGCACCAGCCCAGCCTCGTAGGTGTCGAGGATGTCGTAGTCATGCCGGGCGCGCTTGTTCTGCGCGATCAGTCTGCGCCCCGTCTCCCTCGGCACTGTCCTGTCCCTCTTCCCACACCGTTCGCGAAATCTTCTCCGAACCTACGTCCTGCCTCCCGCGTCGGTGACACGCCCGGCTCCACCGCGAGGACACTCATGGTATCGATCATGTGAGCGCCATCGTCGGTCGCCGGCGTGGCCCGGGTGACATCGCCGAGCGCTCCGTAGGGCGACGAGCGCCGTCAGCGCGCCCCGCGGAGGAGCCGCCACGGCGGCGACTTGGGCGTTCAACACCTTCCACCTCCTTGCTCGGCTGTCGAGCTTGCCCGGCTGTCGAGACGATGGACTTGACGACGCTGGACTTGATGAGACGCTGGACTTGATGAACGGCGCCAGCGAGCACTATACTCGAACACATGTTCGATGATCGGAGTGTTCGGGCGAATCGGCGGCGGTTCCTGCCAACAGATCCAACCGTTCCCTCCAAGTGCCCATGACAGGCGGCATGATGCATCCAGCGACCAGACCCAGTTCATCGCTTCGGCCCGGCTCACAGTCCAGTCCGGGTAAGCCCAGTTCGGACGAGTCCAGCCCGCGCGAGGAAGCAGAGGCCCTGGGCCCCCGCGACACCGGGGTCGACGACAGTGGTTCTCTTTCCCGTCGCCTGGACTCATCGATGGTTTATGGTCGTCGTGTAGCTGAATTCGACGCGGACGGATGTCTCCGAGCGGATGTGGCGATCGGTCGGGAGATCGCACGCTGGGAGGCGGCACGGCTGCTCGTGAGAGCGAGGTTCGCGCAGCTACGGCCGCCCACGGAAGAGGATGAGAGCGGGGCTGCCAGGGGATTTCACGAGTTCGCGGGAGACGAACTGGCTGCCGAGCTGAGAATATCATCAGCGTCGGGAAACAAGCAGTTGGGTTTCGCGGTCGGCGTCGTCCGCCGCATGCCGGCCGCGCTGACTGCTCTTGAACATGGTGAGTTGGATTCCCAGCGGCTGGCCGTGCTGGAACGACTGACGGCCAACCTGTCGGACAGCCAAGCCGCGGACGTGGCGGAGACGGTTCTGCGCCGGGGTGGGCGGCCAAGCCACGCAGCGTTCGCGGCCGCCGTGCGACGGCGTGTGGTGGTGGTAGACCCTCAGGGGAGTCGAAATGAAATAACTTGCGCGTTTCGAACCCTCCACAGGCCTATGACCTGCGATGATGCTCTCGATCACGTATTTGTTACTTCATTACGTCCCCAGGGCGCGGAGCAGCGTCGCCGCAGGGCGGCGAAGGCGCGTCGGGTGACGGTGCGGGCCGAGCCGGATGGTATGGGCCGCATCTCGGCATCGCTTCCGGCAGACCGCATGCTCGCGGCGTTTCGACGGGTGGACCTTCTGGCGAGGAGAGCAGGCGGTGCGCAGGACGGTCGCGGGCTCGACCAGCGTCGGGCCGACGTTTTCTACGACCTGCTGATGGGGCAGGATCGTGACCGTGTCAGTATCGAGATGCAGGTGCTCGTGTCGGCTTCCTGTCTGCTGGGTATGTCGGAACAGCCGGCGGAACTTCCCGGTTATGGCCCGATACCGGCCGGCCTCGTTCGCGAGATGGCCGAGAACCCCCGGTGCACATGGCGGCGGATACTGATGGATCCGCCGGAAGGACGAGTCCTGGCGGTCAGCCGGCGTCGATTTCCCTCAGCCGCCCTGGCTCGTCATGTTCGAACTCGAAACCCTACATGTGTCTTTCCGGGATGCGAGAAGCCTTCCATTCACTGCGATCTTGATCATACCAGGTCGCATCGTCGAGGTGGCCAGACGAGCGAGCGGAACCTCGGGCCAAAATGCCGGAGGCATCACCGGCTGAAACACGCGGATGAAAAGCGGCCCAGGCGTGGCGCCGAGGAAGGTGCTACGAGAAGACCGGGGCGGCCGGATACATCATCTCCCGATCAATCAACGCAGAAGGGATGGTCCGTGTGCCAGCCCAGGCCTGGACATTTCATCTGGACGAGCCCGGAGGGACGCCAATATGAGATTTCACCCGAAGATTATCTCAAGGAAGTATTCCTCGAGGATGATGTCCAGTGCGAGTCGAAGCGGACCGGGGCCGAGCGACGGATGACGCCTCAGACCCGTAGATGACGGCGGAGCGCCACCGAAGCCATCGCGGCGGCGGCGAGCACACCGACCCCCAGCACGACGGCCGCGGTCTCCCAGACCGCCGACCAACCGAACAGGGGGAACATCGTCTGCTTCGCGAACCGGCCGTCCACCAGGTAGATCTTGGCCAACGCGAGCACGCCCGTGGCGAACAGCCCGCCAACCAGCCCCACCGCCGCGATCTCCAAGACGAACGGGGCCCGGATTGTTCCGTTGGACGCACCGACCATCTTCATGATGGCAGTCTCCCGCCGCCGAGCATGCGCCGAGATCCGGATCATCGTGTAGATGAGGGCGAAGGACGCCAAGGCCTGCACGGCGGCGAGGGCGAAGGCGCCCGCTGTGAAGGCGTCGAGGAACCGGTACAACGGGTCAAGCAGGCCGCGCTGGTCGCGCACAGCTTCCACCCCGTCGAGGCCGGTGTAGGTGACGACGATGTCGCGGGCCGCTCGCGGATCGGTGAGCGTAAGTCGTAGCGCCGCGGGCAGGTCGTCGGGTCCGACACCGGCGAGGACGTCGGGCGATCCACGGAAGTCCCGACGGAAACGGTCGTACACCTGCTGTTTGCTTTCGTACCGCACGTCGACGACCAGTGGATCCGCCGCGATCTCGGCCTCGAGGGCAGACCGCTCGCCTGGGGTGATGCCATCGGAGAGATCAACGACGACCTCGATCTGGTCGAGCAGGAAGCTGTCGATGGTGTGCACCTGCGCCCGCAGGAGCAGGCCCGACCCCAGCAACGCCAGGCAGATCGCGACAGTGATGATCATAGCGCAGGTCATCGCCAGGTTGCGGCGCAGGCCCGTCCACAGCAGCGACGCCAGCAGACCCGGTCGCATCAGCGGACCCGGTCGGCCGGCACCCGGGGCCCGGGCCGGGGAATCATCGGCACCACCAGATCATCCTGGTTGTAACGCCCGCGAGCCTCGTCCCGGATCAGCGCGCCGTCGCTCAGCTCGAGCACCCGGCGGCGCATCGCGTCGACGAGCGACGCGTTGTGGGTGGCCATCACGACGGTGGTGCCGGCCTGATGAACAGTGTCGAGCAGGTTCACGATCTCGATGCTGGTGTTCGGATCGAGGTTGCCGGTCGGCTCGTCGGCCAGCAGTACCCGAGGACGGCCGACGAACGCCCGGGCGATTGCGACCCGCTGCTGTTCGCCTCCGGAGAGTTCATCGGGATACCGGTCCGCCTTCTCCGCGAGGCCGACCAGCTCGAGTGCCTCCGGCACGACGCTGCGCACGACATGCCGAGGACGGCCGACCACGTCGAGGGCGAACGCGATGTTCGCCGCCACGGTCCGATTCGGTAGCAGGCGAAAGTCCTGGAAGACGCAGCCGACCAGCCGGCGCAGCTGGGGCACCCCGCGGTCCGGCATCCGCGCGACGTCACGGCCGGCCACCAGCACCCGGCCGGACGTCGCCCGTTCCTCCCGCAGCAGCAATCGCAGCAATGTGGTCTTACCCGATCCGGACGGCCCCACGAGGAAGACGAACTCACCGGCACCGATCTCCGCGGTGACATCGATCAGCGCCGGCCGGCCGCCGTTCGGGTACCGCTTGCTCACGGAACTCAAAACGATCATTGCGCCTTCCCGCACTCCCATGACTTTCAGTAGCCGCATGGTAGGGCGTGACGAAGGTCGGGGGCCGCAGGTTAACGCCCGACCGGAATCTCCGAGAACAGCCCCGAGCGGGTCACCGCTCGCCCGGTCGACCTTTGACGGAGCGGCACGCCACCGTGCGCGGGCGTAACGTGGAGGTCGATCGTGCGTGTCGCCAACGGTCGTGCTCCATCCGAAACATCCGGGTGTTGTCCCCACCCCGAGGAAGTGCGACGATCGCCCGATCATGGCATCCGTCCCGGGTGAGAAGGAGGCGCTATGGGCAGCGAGGATCTCGTCTGCGCGCGCTGCGCCGGACTGGTGGTCGAAGGCCGGTGTCCCACCTGCCGCGCCTCGCGCGAGTACCTGCGCCAGAGCTTCTTCCAGATGTCACCGCAGGTGATCGTCGCGCTGATCGCGATCGTGATGCTACTGACGGTCCTTGCCGCCCGTCACGTCTCCTAAGCCCGGCCGCGCCGCCGCGGCAAAGGCTGACCTAGTCGCGGGCCGCCCCGAATCTCCCCGTTGTCCTCCCGTGCGCTGCCTCGTCCTGGTCAGCGCCATTCTCGCCCTGGTGGGCCTCGGCGTATCCGCCTGCGGCTGGAATGGTGGCCGCCCCTGGCCGGCCGAGTCGTCGAAGCCGGCCACCACCGCACCGTCGGCGGGTCGCGACAGCCCGCAGCCCGAGTTGCGCATCATCACCACGGGTCTCGCGGCGCCCTGGGATGTCGCCTTCCTCCCCTCCGGGGACGCCTTGATCAGCGAACGGGACAGCGGCCGTATCCTGCGTCGCCCGGCCGGCGGTGGCGAGCCTACCGAGGTCGCCCGTTTTCCGGACATGGTGCACAGCGGGGAATCGGGGCTGCTGGGCCTCGCCGTCTCCCCCACCTACGCGGCCGATCACTTCGTGTACGCCTATTACACGACCCGGGCCGACAACCGGATCGTGCGGTTCCGGCTGACCGGGAACTGGGCGGGTTCCCCCGCACCGATCCTCACCGGGCTCGCGAACGCCCAGATCCACAACGGCGGACGGATCAGGTTCGGCCCGGACGGCCTGCTGTACGCGGGGGTAGGGGACGCCGGCGTGACCACACGGGCGCAGGACCGCGCCAGTCTGAACGGCAAGATCCTACGGATGCGTCCCGACGGAAGCGTGCCGCCGAGCAATCCGTTCCCGGGCTCGCTGATCTACAGCATCGGCCACCGCAACGTGCAGGGCCTGGCGTGGGATACGGCCGGACGGCTGTGGGCATCCGAGTTCGGCCAGAACAACTTCGACGAGGTGAACCTGATCATCCCGGGCGGCAACTACGGGTGGCCGATGGTGGAGGGCGTCGGCGACACCGACAAGGGCCGCCTGCGCAATCCCCTCGTCACCTGGACCACCGCCGAAGCATCCCCGAGCGGCGTCGCGATCCGTGGAGACACCCTGTACGTGGCGGCGCTGCGCGGACAGCGGCTGTGGGAGGTGGGCCTGGCCGGTGACCATGTGCGTGGCGCCCCCCGCACGGCGTTCACCGGTGAGCTGGGCCGGCTGCGCGCGGCGGTGCTCGCACCGGACGGATCGGTATGGATCATCACCAGCAACACCGACGGCCGAGGGGACCCGAGAAAGGGGGACGACCGGATCCTGGCGCTGCGCTGAAGGTCCGGGTGGACGGGCGACCCGACGGCGGGAGCGTCAAGCCGACACCGTGGGCTCCACCGGAAGCGGCTCCGCCGGGACCGCCCCGACGGTACCCATCACGCCGATAATTCGATCACGTAGCGAAACCACATCTCCGATTACGATGACCGCGGGAGAACTGATCGCGGCTTCGGCCGCGAGCCGGGCGATATCCGCCAGGGGCCCGGTGATGATCGTCTCGTCGGCTGTCCCGCCAGCGTGGATCACCGCGGTCGGAGTCTCCGGCCGGCGGCCCCGCTTCACCAGCTCGTGACTGATCTCGGGCAGTGCCCCGACGCCCATCAGCACGACGACTGTGCCCGGACCGGTAGCGAGCGCGTCCCAGTCGGCGGTGGAACCGGGATGCGACGGATCGATATGGCCGCTGACGACAGCCACGTCCTGGGTGATGCCCCGGTGGGTCACCGGGATCCCGGCGAGCGCGGGGACCGCGACGGCGCTCGTCACCCCGGGGACGATCTCGCAGGGCAGGCCGGCCGCAGCGCAGGCCAGGGCCTCCTCGCCGCCACGACCGAAGACGAACGGATCACCGCCCTTGAGCCGGACGACGCCGAGCCCGCGCAGTCCCCGATCGACGATCACCGCGTTGATCTCGTCCTGGGTCAGGTTGTGACCGTGCGGCGCCTTGCCCGCATCGATGATCTCGGTACCGGGTCGCACCTCATCCAGCAGCTCACGGGGAGCCAGCCGGTCGACCACCACGACATCCGCAGCCTGGAGCAGCCGCAGACCGCGTACGGTGATCAGATCCGCCCGCCCGGGACCGCCACCGACAAGGGCCACCCATCCGCCCGGGGCTGTCTGCACACCGGTCATCTTCGTCCCCTCCCGCGTCGGCTTTCTCCCAGTGTGCGGCCTGACCAGCCCGTTCGGGGCCGATCGCCGCAGCCGACCATTCCGGCTGACCGGCCGGCTGACCGCCTCAGCTGACCGGACGGGCCGCCGCGACGGGGCCGACCAGCACCCGACCGTCCTGCACCTGCACCGGGTAGACGGGGAGGCGCACCCCCTCGGCATCGAGGCACTCCCCCGTCACCAGATCGAACGCCTGCTTGTGTAACGGCGAGAAGACCACGGCCCGGTCTCCGCGGGAGCCGACGAGACCCCGGGAGAGCACGTTGGCCAGGCCGATCGGGTCGGCGTTGCCGACGGCGAGCACGGGACCGTCGCTCAGCCGGAAGATGGCCACCTGGGCGCCGTTGACGAGCGCGGCCACGCCGCGATCGGGAGTCAGATCGTCCAGGGCACAGATGTCGGTCCAGATCATGGCGGCCTCCAGATCGTCCGGGATGCGCTTACTTGCCTATCCAGAGGCTTTTGGGGACGTAATGAAGTAACAAATACGTGATCGAGAGCATCATCGCAGG
>NZ_CDWRCM010000009.1:38520-40361 GCF_977927585.1 Frankia sp. CcWB2
CGCGCAAGTTATTTCATTTCGACTCCTTTGTGTCCGTTTCGTCCCTCTGGATAGGCAAGGAGCCTGGATAGGTAAGGAAACGGCCAGCCACCACGGGGAGCGTGGCACCGGCGATGAGGGCTGCCCGCTCGGCCGGGCGGGCCGGCCGGGGCTGGCCGCGTTCGAGGAGGTGGATGACGTCGGGGTCGGCCGCCTCGGGGGCGTTGACGAACGAGGCGAACCGGCGCAGTGCGACCGGATCGGCCAGCGTCGTCTTCCACTCGTCCTGATAGGTCGCGACGTGGTGGGCCATGGCCGTGTCGAGTTCGGCGCAGATGCCCAGCGAGTCGTCGACGATGACCTCGCGGACATGTCCGAGGCCGCCGTCGAGGCTCTCCACCCACGGCGCGGTGCGCTGGAGGCGATCGGCGGTGCGCACATAGAACATCAGAAACCGGTCGATGTAGCGGACGAGCGTCTCGGTGTCGAGGTCGGAGGCGAACAGCTCCGCGTGCCGGGGCCGGTGACCGCCGTTGCCGCCCAGGTACAGGTTCCAGCCCTGCTCGGTGGCGATCACCCCGACGTCCTTGGACCGCGCCTCCGCGCATTCCTGGGCACAGCCGGAGACCGCCATTTTGATCTTGTGGGGAGATCGCAGGCCGCGGTAGCGTAGCTCCAGGTCGACGGCCAGCGTGGTGGAGTCCTGTACGCCGTAGCGGCACCAGGTCTCCCCGACGCAGGACTTCACCGTCCGCAACGCCTTGCCGTAGGCGTGTCCGGACTCGAGTCCGGCGTCGGTCAGCCGCTTCCAGATCTTCGGCAGCTGCTCGGCCCTGGCGCCGAAGAGGTCGATGCGCTGCCCACCGGTAATCTTCGTATAGAGGTTGAAGTCCCGGGCCACCTCGCCAATCAGGATGAGCGTCTCGGGCGTGACCTCGCCGCCGGGCAGCCGGGGGACGACCGAGTACGTGCCGTCCTTCTGCATGTTCGCGAGCATGTGGTCGTTGGTGTCCTGCAGGGCGGCCTGCTCGCCGGCCAGGACGTACCCGTTGTAAAGGGAGGCGAGAATCGAGGCCACCACCGGCCGGCAAACCTCGCAGCCCCGGCCCCGACCGTGCTCGGCGATCAGCTGCGAGAACGTCGTGATCCCCCGCACCCGGACGATCTCGAACAGTTCAGCCCGGCTGACGTCGAAGTGCTCGCACAGCGCCTTCGATACCTCGATGCCCGCGGCGGCGAGCTGCTGGCCGAGGATCGTCCTGAGCATCGGCACGCAGCTGCCACAGCTCGTGCCCGCGTTGGTACACCCCTTGATCCCGGCGACGTCGGTAAGGCCGTTCTCGCTGATCGCGGCGCAGATCTGGCCGTGGGTGACGTTGTTGCACGAGCAGATCTGCGCCCCGGCGGGGAGCGCCACCCCGGCCCCGGAGCCGCCGGCCCCTGCCCCGTCGCCGTCGCCGTCGCCGGCCGGCAGGATGAGCCGCGCGGGATCGTCCGGCACGACCCCGGCGGAGCCGACCATGGCCCGCAACATGCCGTACTCCCCGGCGTCGCCGACGAGGATGCCACCGAGGACGCTACGCGCGTCGTCGGAGAGCACCAGCTTCTTGTAGACCTTGGCCACCGGGTCGGCGAACGTGATAGGCAGCGCACCGGGAGTCGTCCCGAAGGCGTCCCCGAAGCTCGCGACGTCGACGCCGAGCAACTTGAGCTTGGTCGACATGTCGGCACCGGTGAAGGTCGCGCCGCCGCCGAGCAGACGGTCCGCGACGACCTCGGCCATCGCGTATCCGGGTGCTACCAGCCCGTACACTTGTCTTCCGCACGTGCGTGCGATGAGCTAGCTGCTTGATCTCTTGTTC
>NZ_CDWRCM010000010.1:0-3803 GCF_977927585.1 Frankia sp. CcWB2
CAAAGTCGGGTTGAGATCCTAACCGGCGGGTCATCTGCCTGGGCGGGACGCGAGCCGTGGAATGTCCGTGGCCCCGACGACGCTGGACTGCGCAGGCATCGTCCTGCCTACCGTGAAGGAGGGTTCACCATGAGGGCCACGCCGTCCTCCCCCGGGTCGTCCACCCCACCGACCGCGGTCCCTTCTACCGCCACACCCCCCTCCGCGGGTCCGCGCCCGCGGCCACAGCCACAGCCGCGGATCGACATTCGCCGGGCGGACGACAGAGCGGCGACGCGCGTCGGCTGGCTCGACTCCCACCATTCCTTCTCGTTCGGCCATCACTACGATCCGTCGAACACCCACCACGGTCTGCTGCTGGTGAACAACGACGACACGGTCGCTGCCGGGACCGGGTTCGAGACCCATCCGCACCGGGACATGGAGATCGTCACCTGGGTCCTGCGCGGATCGCTCGTGCACCAGGACTCCACCGGCCACTCCGGCGTCATCCACCCGGGACTCGCGCAGCGGATGAGCGCCGGTCGCGGGATCCTGCACTCGGAGAAGAACGACTCCTGGCGTCTCGACGGCGGCGGGGAGCCGCATGACGAGCCGGTGCATTTCGTCCAGATGTGGGTCGCACCGGACCGCCGGGGCATCGACCCCGGCTACGAGCAGCTGGAGATCGACGACGAGCTGCTACGCGGCGGCCTGGTACCGGTGGCGTCCGGGATGGCCAGGCACCGCGGGCAGAGCGCGATCACGATCAGAAACCGGTTCGCGGCCCTGTGCGCCGCCCGGCTCAGCCCCGGTCGGGACATCAGGCTTCCCGAGGCTCCCTACCTGCACCTGTTCGTGGCGCAGGGCGAGGTGACGCTGGAGGGGACGGGTGTGCTGCGCGCCGGGGACGCGGTCCGGTTCACCGCGACCGGCGGTCAGCGGGTCAGCGCCTCGGCTCCCACCGAGATCCTGGTCTGGGAGATGCACGCCGATCTGGCCGATCTGGCCGACCTGTCCGACCTGTCCGACCTGTCCGGTCTGGCATGATCGCGCGGCAGCCGAATTGTGGGGAGCCAGGCACGGTCCAGGGACCGCAGACCGTGCTCAGGTCCCCCAAATTCACCGGCCGACGGCCAGCCGGTCCTGATGGGCGAAGAGCTGGTCGTGCATCTCCCAGAACCGCCCGTGCGCCGCGGTAAGCGCGTAGGGATGGACGTCGAACACCGGGAAGTGCCGGAAGACCAGCCGGGCCTGCCCCTGCGAGGTCTCGGTGAACTCGTGCAGGACGGGAGCCGCCCGGGCGCAGTACGGGCATTCGAAGTCGGCATACTCGACGACGACGACCGGGGCGTCGGCCGGCCCGCGGGAATGGCGGAACGGGCCGATCGGCACCGCGGGAGCGGCGGTCCCGGTCAGGGTGGATCCGGCCAGGTCACGATTATGACCACCCCGTCGCGCCCCCACCCGCCACCGTGCCGACGGGGGCGGATCGCCAGTGCCGAGGTGGTGAACAATTGGCAGCATGGGCGACCAGCGAGATCCCGGCAGGCGGGAGCGACCTCGGCCGGACTGGGCGACCACCGGGGCGGCCGATCCGCCGAACCCGGCCGAGCCACCGCCTCCCGCCGGACAGGCACATCCCGCCAGACAGGCACATCCCGCCGCACCACCGCCTCCGGCGGATCCGCCGCGTCCCCTCGATCTCAACGCCGACCTTGGCGAGGGTTTCGGGGTCTGGCGCCTCACCGAGGATGAAGCCCTGCTCGACCTGGTCACCAGCGCCAACATCGCCTGCGGGTTCCACGCCGGTGACCCCGCGACAATGCGGCGGACGTGCGAGCAGGCGGTCCGCTGCGGAGTCCGCATCGGCGCCCAGGTCAGCTACCGCGACCTCGCCGGCTTCGGTCGCCGCCGCATCGACATGGACCCCGACGATCTACGTGACGACGTCCTCTATCAGCTCGGCGCGCTGGACGCCTTCGCCCGGACGGCCGGCGACCGGGTCCGCTACGTCAAGCCGCACGGCGCCCTCTACAACGCCATCGTCACCGACGAGGAGCAGGCGCAGGCCGTCGTCGAGGCCATCCGCTGCTACGACGCGACGCTGCCGGTCCTGGGCCTGCCCGGATCGGCGTGGTTGCAGCGCGCGAGCGAGGCCGGCCTGACCGCGGTCGGCGAGGCGTTCGCCGACCGCGCCTACACGGCCGCGGGCACTCTGGTCTCCCGGCGCACGGCCGACGCCGTCCTGCACGATCCCGACGTCGTCGTCGCGCGCGGCGTGCGGATGGCGGTCAAGGGCGTGGTCGTCAGCCGGCAGGGCACACCGGTGGACGTCGGCGCCCGCTCTCTCTGCGTGCACGGGGACACGGCGGGCGCGGTCGAGCTGGTCAGACGGCTACGCCAGGCCCTGCTCGACGCGGGTGTCCCCCTGATCCCGTTCAGCTGAGAGGATCGCGATGCGCATCCTGCCCTGCGGTGACGAGGCACTGCTCGTCGAGGTGGCCGGCCTGGCCGAGGCCGAGGCCCTCTACGCGCGGCTGCGGCGGATCGCCCCGGTCGGGATCATCCAACTGGTTCCCGCGGCGCGGACGGTGCTGGTCGCGTTCGATCCCGCGGCGACCGACGCCGGGCGCCTGAGCGCCGCCCTGCTGCGCGCCGCCGGGGCTCAGCCCGGCACGCCCGGTCCCACGCCGCAGACCGGTCCTGCGCCGCAGACCGGTCCTGCGCCGCAGACCGGTCCCGATCCCTCGTCCGGCCCCGGGCCGCAGGCCGGTCCCCCGCTTAACCGGGACGTCGTGACGATACCGGTGCGCTACGACGGCCCCGATCTGGCCGAGGTCGCCCGGCTCAGCGGACTGACTCCGACGCAGGTCGTGGACCGGCACGTACGTGGCGGGCGCCGGGTCGCGTTCTGTGGCTTCGCTCCCGGCTTCGCCTACATCGCGGGCCTCGACCCGGCGCTGCGCGTGCCACGCCGGGACAGCCCGCGCACCCGGGTCCCCGCGGGCGCGGTCGCCATCGCCGACGAGTTCAGCGGCATCTACCCGCGGACCTCGCCCGGCGGATGGCGGCTGATTGGCCATACCGACCTGCGGGTCTTCGATCCCGGCCGGGAGCCGCCCGCCGTGCTGGCCCCGGGCACGCGGGTGCGGTTCATCGCCATCACCATCGCCGACGCCATCGCCGACGCCGACGCTGCCCGGGCGGTGTCGTGATCGAAATATCATGATCAAGATTTCATGATCGAAATCGTCGCACCAGGCCCGTTCGCCACGGTCCAGGATCTCGGCCGGCCAGGGCTCGCGCACCTGGGCATCACCCGGTCCGGCGCTGCCGACCGTCGCAGTCTGTTGCTGGCGAACCGGCTCGTCGGCAACGTCGCGACCGCGGCGGCGGTCGAGCTCACCTACGGCGGCCTCATCGCACGGTTCACGGATCCGGCGCTGATCGCGCTGACCGGCGCGCCGTGCCCGCTGGAACTCGCCGGTCGCCAGATCAGCATGTACTCCCCGGTGGACGTGCCCGCCGGCGCGCTGCTGCGGATCGGGGCACCCGATCGGGGCCTGCGCACCTACCTCGGAATTCGCGGGGGGATCGGTGTCCCGCCGGTGCTCGGCTCACGATCGAGTGACACCCTCTCCGGGATCGGTCCGCAACCGCTGACCGCCGGTCGGCAGCTGCCGCCGGCGGCCGACAGCGCGGACCCGCCGACCGTCGACCTCGCCCCGCTCGCCCAGTACCCGGACGAACCGACCCTGCGGGTCCTCGCCGGCCCCCGCGACGACTGGTTCACCGCGGACGCGCTGCCCACGCTGTTCTCC
>NZ_CDWRCM010000010.1:4134-10271 GCF_977927585.1 Frankia sp. CcWB2
TCCTATGAGGTGACGGCCCAGAGCGACCGGGTCGGCGTGCGGCTCCTCGGGCCGGCGCCACGCCGCCGGATCACCGCGGAGCTACCCTCGGAGGCCGTCGTCACCGGGGGAATCCAGATCCCCCCGGACGGGCGGCCGGTCCTCTTCCTCGTCGACCATCCGGTCACCGGGGGTTATCCCATGCTGGGCGTCGTCGCGTCCGAGGATCTGCACCTGGCCGCGCAATGCCGGCCCGGCCAGCGCATCCGGTTCCGGCCTTACCACGGCTGGACCACAAGATGACAGGCGAGGAGCGCCACCCGCGAAATTCGTTATCTTTGCTCGTATTGCTCCCGGGGGGGAGACCCGAGGAGGCCTTATGGGTTCGGTTCGATTCACGACCGTCATCGCCGCCGCGTCCGTGGCCGCCCTCGCAGCGGCGCTCACCACGGCCTGCCAGGCGTTTCCCGCCGGCAAGGCAGCGTCGGCGACGCCGTCTACGGGAGCCCGGGCCGACCAGGAGATCACGATCGCCGCGACTCCCATCCCGCCGCACCCGTCCGGGGCGGCGCACACGGAGCTCACCGCGGGGTCGTTCGCCCAACCGACCACGCAGCCGCACCCGGAACCGGTCGCGGAGCCGGCGAGGACATCGCCGACGGCGTCGTCCGGCCTGTCCACGGCCACGGCCCCGCTACCGCCACGGACCGACGAACCGCCCGCGGGCCTGCCGGACGATGCCCGCCTGCCGGTTCCGGTGCAGGCGCCCCTCGTCGCACCGGGCACGAGCGCCCCCGCTCCGGGCACGAGCGCCCCCGCTCCGGCTTCGACGCGGACGCCGCCCGTCGCCCCGCCCCGGACCGGCACCGAGGCCGCCGAGGTGGTCCGGTTGACCAATATCGAGCGGGTCCGAGCGGACTGCGGCGCGCTGACGGTCGACGCCCGGCTGGCAGCCGCGGCGCAGGCGCACAGCGCCGACATGGCGGCGAACGGCTACTTCGGTTACACCGGCAGGGACGGTCGCGGCCTCGACAAGCGGCTGGCCGCCAACGGGTACACCGCCGATCTCATCGGGGAGAACATCGCCGCCAGATCGCTCACCGCGGCTCGGACCGTGCAGATGTGGATGGACAGCGCCGATCGGCGGACGACCATCCTCACCTGTGCCTTCACCGCCATCGGCGTGGGCTACGCCACCGGCGGCGCGTACGGCACCTACTGGACGCAGGACTTCGCCGGTGCCGACCCACGAAACCACTCCGGGTCGAGACGCTCAGCCCACCCTGAGGCGCACGGCCGGCCCTGAGACGCACGCTTCCCCTGTTCCCCCCGACGGATCCTTCCGTCAGTGGTGGCTGCGGCGCCGATGACGGCCGAACGCGCCCGTGCGTTCCTCGGCTCCCTCGGCCGGAGCACCCTCGGCCGGAACCGAGGCACTGAGGCGGTCGCTGGGATAGACCTCCGGCTCCGCCAGGGGGCCCGGGCGCATGGCCGCCTGCTCCCGGAGTTCCCGCTGACGGCGCGCCGCGGCCACGTCGCGCACCCCCCGCACGCTCAGCCGACCCCACGCGGTCGAACCGAGAAAGAGGATCACGGCGCCGAGGCCGTAGAAGAAACTGATCCAGACGAGCGCCTGCCGGGCGGACCCACCGACCGGCCGGCCGAGCGCGCCGAGGTCCCAGGGGCCCGCCAGCGTCGGGCCGACGACAAACCAGGCGCCGGCGACAATCGCGAGCCACGCACCCAGCGCGGCGGTGCCCCGAGTGGAGCTCATCAACAGCAGGAACCCACCGACGAACGCGGCGGCACCCGGCAGCACCTCCAACCAGAAACGGGCCGACGTCCAGGTCCAGGCACTGTTCGGGGTGAAGGCGAAGTCGAAGTACGGCCCGATGAACGGAATCAGCGCCCCCCACACTCCCAAGAGCATCAGCAGCAGACCACTGACCGCACCCCGGCTGCGGGGAATGCGCCAGGCGCCCAACCAGGGGGAGTCGATGTCGGCGACGTGGGTCATCGGGAGCTCCTTCCGTGGCCAACGCCAGGAACGTGCCCCGCCCGGTGCCGATGAACCCTCGCCGGCGACCAGTCACCACCCGGCGCGCGGAAGAGCCGGGCGGTTTCCCGCCCGCGTCGACGATGACCGACTGGGCGCGGACCATCTCGGCCCGGATCTGCGCCGGTGTGCGATGACTGAACGGCTGGGCGCCTCCACGGGCGTTTACCGTCTCCGACGTACTGGCGGCGACGAGGTGCTTCAGGTTGACCGCGGCGTTGGCGTCACGGTCGATCATCAGCCCGCAGGACTGGCAGGCGAAGATACGGTCCGACAGGGTGAGGCTTGGGTTTCGCCCGCCACAGCCGGAACAGGTCTTCGAGCCCGGCCACGTGCAGGTCCTCGACGACCACGCCGTCATGGCTGGTCGTAAGCCTGGTCGTAAGCTTGCGCAGCCCGTCGCGGCGCTGGTAGGCGA
The DNA here is from genome assembly GCF_977927585.1 of Frankia sp. CcWB2. NCBI lineage: Bacteria > Bacillati > Actinomycetota > Actinomycetes > Frankiales > Frankiaceae > Frankia > Frankia sp. CcWB2. The sequence continues at coordinate 6,588 of NZ_CDWRCM010000010.1, forward strand.
CGCGGGTATGGAGGCGACCGAGGGTGGCGGCGCGTCTACGGCGACCGGCACTGCCCGGCCGATCCGGGACAGCTTCACGTGCCGATCCCCAGCCGGCCCGTAGGCGCCGGTGGTGTAGCGGAACGAGTCGCGGGCCTTCCCGCGTTTCTTGAACCGGGGAAAGCCGCCCCGGCGGCCCTTCCGCGTGCCCGTGCGGGAGTCGGTGACGTTCTTCAACCCGCGGGCCAGCCGGTCCAGCCCGGCGCAGGACGTCGAGCATCCGCGGTGTCCACGCTGGATGCGGACCGTCGTCGATCGTCAGGCGACCGCGTCCGCGGGCGCTCCCCACCGGGACCGACAAATATCCCAGTAGACCATACATCGGAAATCACCGTTGAAAGCGAGACCAAGCCGACAAGAAGCCGTTCGGCCCGCAGACGTGACTACTCCGGAGGATGTTGATCGCCGCGTTCACGCAGGTACTGACCAGGAGGAAGGCGCGGGGGCGCGGACCGCCGACGGCCCTGAAAGCCCGGCGAGACGGTACCCATCGTGCACTCATCCCACGTCAGGCCCTACCACGTCAGGCCACGTCGGTGTCATGCCGTGGATCGGGCGCGCCCTTTCGCCAAGCATGATGTTGAGGCCACGATGTCGACAATCCGGACGAATCGCCGTCTTTTAACATAAATATGCCACACAGTCCACCGATATCCGACGATCATTAGGCAACGATCGACGCCCGCTGTGCAGGAGGACCGCTCATGGCATGGCCAGCCGCTCCGGCGGGAACCATCCCGGGCACGTCCGTCGCCGGGGCATCCACCACGGAGGCCACCCCGGACCCGGAGCCCCCGGTCTCGCCCGCCCACGTCCCGGCCGCCCCGGTCTCGGCCACGCCGGGTTCGGCCGCCGCGTCCCCGGTCGGCCAGCGGGTGCGGGTACCCAAGACCGCGGAACTCGTCGCCAGCCAGCTGCGGCGGCGGATCATCCGCGGCGAGCTCAGCGAGGGTGACGCCCTACCGCCCGAACCCACGCTGATGGCGCAGTTCGGGGTCTCGCGCCCCACCCTGCGCGAGGCGTTCCGGGTGCTGGAGGCGGAGGCGCTAATCTTCGTGCGGCGCGGGGCCCACGGCGGCGCGCGGGTCCACACCCCGAGCCCCGAGGTCGCCGCGCGCTACGCCGGTCTCGTCCTCGAACACCGCGGCGCCGCCCTGGGCGACGTCCACCAGGCCTGTGCCGTCATCGAGCCGCCGTGCGCGGCGCTGCTCGCCGAACGGCGTGATCCCGCCGACGTCGCCCGGCTACGCCAGCTCCTCCACGAGGGTGACGAGGCCGCCGACCATCCCGTCGCGCTCGCCTCGGCCCAGGCCGCCTTTCACCTGGCCGTGGTGGAGCTGACCGGAAACAAGACACTGACCGTGATCACCGGGATGCTCCAGCATCTCGTGGAGCTCACGAACAGCCACGGCGGTCGCCCCGGTGCCGACAACCGTCCGGAGGAGACCAGTCTCGCCGCGGTCGCCACCGATGACCGATCGTCCGCCCGTGCGACCCGCCGGATACACGCCACGCTCATCGACCTCATCGAGGCCGGCGACACACAGGGCGCCGCCGATCTCTGGCACCGGCACCTCGCCGCCCCCGACCACGCGATCCCCGGCGGTCCGGCCGACCGGTGCGTGCTGGACCTGCTCAGCTGAATCGAACTGCTGAATCAAACTGTGGAGGGTTGGTCACGGCTTCCAGGCCGCCGGCCGTGCTTAACCCTCCACATTTTCGACGGATCGACGGACCGACGGATGGTGGGCGGCGGGCCACACCGTCCACTGGGTCACCGGCCTCGCCGGGCGCCATCCGGTGAAGCCACCGATCGGGACCGCCCGACTCACTGACAACCGGACCAAATCACCGCCCAGGCGGGCGTGCCAGGAGACGAGGAGCGCCTCGGACTCGAGGGTGACGGCGTTGGCGACGAGCCGGCCACGTCCGCCCAGCGCCGCCCAGCAGGCGTCGAGCAGCCCGGGGGTCGTAAGGCCGCCCCCGATGAAGACGGCATCCGGCGCCGGCAGCCCGGCCAGGGCCTCGGGCGCCCGGCCGGGCACGATCCGCAGCGCCGGCACGCCGAGAGCCGTGGCATTGCGCCGGATCCGGTCGGCGCGCTCCGCCCGCGGCTCGATCGCGATCGCACGACAGGTGCCATGGGTGCGCATCCACTCGATCGCGATGCTGCCCGAGCCCGATCCGACGTCCCACAGCAGTTCGCCCGGGACCGGTCCGAGCCGGGCCAGGGTCACCGCCCGGATCTCCCGCCTGGTGAGCTGACCGTCGTGCTCGAACGCGTCATCAGGCAAGCCCGGCGTCCGCGGGCGGCGCGGGGCGGACGGCGTGGGCACCGGCTCGACAGCGACGACGTTGAGGTCCGCCGGCTCGCGCAACGGCACCTGCGGCACGGCCGACCCCGGCGGCACGACCGACCCTTGCGGCACGACCGAGGCGGCCCCGCCCGGGTGCTCCACGGCGGCCCAGGCCCGGGCACCGGCCTCGACCCAGGCGGAGGCGGGGGCGCTCTGGCGCGCCTCGTCCGGCCCCCCGAGCCGGTCGAGAACCGTCAGCAGGCTCTCGCCGTACCCGCGCCCGACGAGCAGGGTGGCGAGCTCGACGGGCGTGGCCCGGTCGGAGCTGAGGACGAGCAGCCGTCGACGCGGCGCCAGTGCGGCCTGCACCTGCGCGAGGGGGCGCCCAACCGCGCTCACCACGTCGACGTCGTCCACGGCCCACCCGAGCCGCGCGCAAGCCAGGGAGAGCGACGAAGGATGGGGCAGGACCCGCACCCGGTGCGCTCCCAGCAGCCGGACCAGAGTGGTGCCGATCCCGAAGAACATCGGATCACCACTCGCGAGAACACAGAGCTCACCCCGCCCCGCCTGACCGCCGGTGCCGGCGTGCCCGGCCAGCAGGCGGGGCAGGGCCGGCAGCAGCGGGGACGGCCACGGCACCCGCCGGCCTCCGACGGGCTGGCCGTCGATCCTTTCGGGCACGAGGGCAAGCTGGCGATCGGCGCCGAACAGCACGGCCGCCCCGCGCACCACCTCACGGGCCGTCGGCGCCAGCCCCGCCCAGCCGTCGGCCCCGATACCTACCACGGTGACGCGCACAGCGGAGGGGATTGAGTCGGCACCGATGTCGGCGGAGCTCACCGGCCCGGGGGACCCGAATCTGGTGACGTCACCGGATCCGGGCGCGGTCGCCGACATGGCGGCAGTATCAGACACAACAGGCGAGCGTAGCGCGTCGGTCAGGAGGATCAAGAATAGCTGTGCGCCGCGTCCGGACAGACCTGGTCGGCGACCTCCGCCACCTGCCGCGCAACCGCGTCCCACCGAGCCGCGGCGGGTCGCGGGTATATCAGCCGCCGCCGGGCACGGAGGCCGCCGACGGCCAGGGGATGGAAAATCACCACCGTATCGGGTAGCAATTCCTGGTGAAATGCGATCCCCGACACGTTGCACGCCGGCTCCGCGATCGGTGTGGCCTTCGAAGTCCGGATCGCAGACGGACCCAGGAACAGGAAGAGCAGACATCTGTACGCCAAGGTACCAGGATCGCTCCGAGACCTGCGCATAGGATGGCCGGGTAAATTCTCACATGGCCCGATCGCGCCAGGACGTTTGAAGCCCAAACGCAGCATCGGGCACCATGGGG
>NZ_CDWRCM010000010.1:10585-12202 GCF_977927585.1 Frankia sp. CcWB2
ACGTAATGAAGTAACAAATACGTGATCGAGAACATCATCGCAGGTCACAGGCCTGTGGAGGGTTCGAAACGCGCAAGTTATTTCATTTCGACTCCCATGGCGTTCATGCTTATTCACACGTGACCGACGACACGCACCCCCGGCCGGCATGGTCGTACCCTGAGAAGATGGGGACGTCGCACTCTCGACGGAGAGCGGACGGCTCCGCGACCCGACTCCTCGCCGGTTGCCTGAGCCCTACCCTTCCGCGTCCAGAGGAGATATTCCAAGTCGTTCTCGGCTCCAGCTTTCCGGGATTTTGTCCCACTCCGTACCGAGCGCTAACGGCTGGCCCTAACTTTGATCCGTGGCGGCCTTCTTCGTTGTCCGTCGACCCGTCGCCGAAACGGACGAAGGCGAACGCCCGGCGACGGACGCGGCTGTCGCCGACGCGTCGTTTCCTCATTGAATAGGACGCTGGGAGTTTGCATGCGCGATACGCGCGAAATCCAGGCACGATCGCCGCGCGGCACCGGTGGTGGGACGAGCGAGGCGTGGCGTCTCCGGCTGGCCGGCCGATCGGAGGCGGCCCAGTGCGAGCTCCTGCTGGACCTGATAGCCGGCCGGGTCGCCGTGCTGACCGAGCGCAGCGGCGACGCGGCCATCCTCGGCCGGGAATCCTCCTGGCGTGGTCTCGGGGTGTACCGCGGCATCGCCGAGCGGCTGCGGGACGAACTGTCCGCGGCGACGGGTCTGCGCCTGCCCGCCACGCTGTTGTTCGACCGGCCATCCCCCGAGGCCCTCGCCGGCCATCTGCGCCGTGAGTTGCTGGGTATCGACGAGCCCGCCGCGACCACCGCCGTTCCCGCGGCCGTTCCCGCGGCCATCGCCGTTCCCGCCACCGGCGAGGTCGGCTCGGAGTCGTTCCGGGGCCATGATCCCGTCGTCATCATCGGCATGGCCTGCCGGCTGCCCGGCGGCACCGACTCACCAGAAGCCCTGTGGGACCTGGTACGAGAGGGCCGGGATGCCGTCGGCGGCCTGCCCGACGACCGGGGCTGGGACCTCGACGCGCTCTACGATTCTGATCCCGATCAGCCTGGCACCGCCTACACCCGCCATGGCGGGTTCCTGCCCGGCATCGCGCTGTTCGACCCGGGATTCTTCGGTATCGGTCCACGCGAGGCGCAGGCCGTGGACCCGCAGCAGCGGCTGATGCTGGAGATCTCCTGGGAGGTTCTGGAGCACGCGGGCCTCGACCCACGGTCGCTGCGGGGCAGCCGGACCGGCGTCTTCACCGGGGTGTCGCTGCAGGACTATGGCCCCGCCTGGCATGCGGCGCCCGCCGAAGCCCAGGGACAGCTGCTCACCGGCAACGCCTCCGGCGTGATCGCCGGCCGCGTCTCCTACACGCTCGGCCTGGAAGGGCCCGCGTTGACCATCGACACCCAGTGTTCCTCGTCTCTGGTGGCGGTGCATCTGGCCGGCCAGGCGCTGCGGGCCGGCGAATGCGACCTCGCCCTGGCCGGTGGGGTGACCGTGATGTCGACCCCAGGGATCCTGGTGGAGTTCAGCCGCAAGCGGGGCCTGGCGCCGGACGGGCGGTGCAAGGCGTTCTCCGCCAACGCCGACGGCACC
>NZ_CDWRCM010000010.1:12290-15791 GCF_977927585.1 Frankia sp. CcWB2
GGCTGGGCCGACGGCGCGGGCGTGCTGCTGCTGGAACGGCTCTCCGACGCCCGCCGTAACGGCCATCACGTCCTCGCGGTCCTGCGTGGCACCGCGATCAACCAGGACGGCGCCAGCAACGGGATGACCGCGCCGAACGGCCTGTCCCAGCAGCGCCTGATCCGCCAGGCGCTGGCCAACGCGGGGCTGCGCGCCGCCGACGTCGACGCGGTGGAGGCGCACGGCACCGGCACGACGCTCGGTGACCCGATCGAGGCCCGGGCCGTCATCGCCACCTACGGCCAGGACCGTGCGGCGCGGCGGCCCGTCTACCTCGGGTCCCTGAAGTCGAACATCGGCCACACCCAGGCCGCCGCCGGCGTCGCCGGGATCATCAAGATGGTGCAGGCGATGCGGCACGGCGTCCTGCCGCGGACCCTGCACGTGCGCGAGGCGTCCCCGCACGTGGACTGGTCGGCGGGCGACGTCGCCCTGCTCACCGGGAACGTCCCCTGGCAGCGCCAGGATGGCCGGCCGCGACGGGCGGCAGTGTCAGCGTTCGGGGTAAGCGGCACCAACGCTCATGCCGTGCTCGAGGAAGCACCGCCCGGGCCGGGAACGGACGCCGTGGGTGCGGACCGCGCCGGGGAGAACCCGGCGAGCGCCCCGGTGCCTGTCGTCCTGTCCGGCCGCGGCGACGCGGCGCTACGTTCGGCGGCCGCCCGGCTCGGCACGCACCTGGAGCGCCATCCCGAGATCTCCCCCCTGGACGCGGGATACACCCTGGCGGGTCGCACCCACTTCGAGCACCGCGCCGTCGCCGTCGTCCGCGGATCGGCGGCGTGCAGCAGCGGCACGCACCTGGCCGGGACCGGGACCCTGACCGGGATCCTGGCTGCTCTGGCCGAGGCCCGCCCCACCGCCGGGCTGGTCCTGGGCACGGTCCGACCGGCGCTGAGCCGAAGCGGAACCGCCCGGGGCGCAACCGCCTTCCTGTTCACCGGGCAGGGCAGCCAACGCCCCGGGATGGGCCGCGAACTCCATGCGGCCTACCCGGCCTTCGCCGACGCCCTCGACGACGTCTGTGCCCACTTCGCGCCGCATCTCGAATACCCACTGCGCGACGTCATGTTCGCCCCCGCCGGTTCCCCGGGCGCGGCGGCGCTCGACCGCACCGAGTACACCCAGCCCGCGCTGTTCGCCTTCGAGACCGCGCTGTTCCGGCTCCTCGAATCCTGGGGTCTCGCCCCGGGGATCCTCGCCGGGCACTCCATCGGCGAGCTCACCGCCGCCCACGTCGCCGGAGTGTGGGCCCTCGACGACGCCTGCGCTCTCGTCGCGGCCCGCGGCCGGCTCATGCAGGCCTGCCGCGCCGGCGGAGCCATGACCGCCATCCGCGCCGGCGAGGCGGAGGTCGCCGAGTCCCTCGCCGGGCTCGCCGGGCGGGTCGAGATCGCCACCGTCAACGGCCCGAGCGCCACCGTCATCGCCGGCGACGCCGACCTCGTCGAGCGCGTCGCCGTCGGCTGGGCCGAACGCGGCCGCGCCATCAGGCGGCTGACGGTCAGCCACGCTTTTCACTCCCCGCACATGGACGACATGCTCGACCGGTTCCGAGCCGTCGCCGAGAAGATCATCTACTCCCCGCCGGCCATCCCCGTCGTCTCCACCCGGACCGGCGACCTCGGCCTCCAGGCCGGGCTCACCACCCCCGACCACTGGGTACGCCACGTCCGCGAACCCGTCCGCTTCCTCGACGCCGCCCGTCGCCTGCACCGCGAAGGCGCCGTCGCCTACCTCGAACTCGGCCCCGACGCCGTCCTGACCGCGCTCCTGCCGGCCTGCCTAGCCGCCGACGCCCAGAGCACCGAGAGTACCCAGAGCACCCGGGACGCCCAGAACACCCGCGACGCCCGCGACACGGTGGCCGCGGCGGCGTCCCGTGCCGGCCGCCCCGAACCCGACACCCTCCTCACTGCCCTGGCCGAACTGCACGTCCACGGCGTCGACGTCGACTGGCGCGCCCTGTACCGAGGACGCGGCGCCCGGCACCGGGAGCTGCCCACCTACCCGTTCCAGCGCAGGCGCTACTGGCTCGACGGGACCACCGCCGTCCCCGCGCCCCGTAGCCCGACCGTCGGGACGGCCCGCGCGGCGGGCCCGGACGGCTGGTCCTACCGCACCGAGTGGCGGCCCCTGGACTCCGCGGACGTCACCACCGCCGTGACGGCCCAGGCCATCGCGGCGCCACCGCTGTCCGGCGTGTGGCCGGTGCTGACCCCGGCCGCCGGCGTTGACGAGGACATGCTCTCCCGCCTCTGCTGGATCATCGAACGCCTCGGCGGCACGGCCGTCACCCTCACCCTCACCGGCGACGACGCCGACCGCGCCCAGGTCGCGGCGCTGCTGTCGAACGCCGTACTGCTGTCGAACGCCATGCCGCCGTCGGGCGGCGGCCTCGCCGGGAAGAAGATCGGGAAGAAGACGGTGCAGGCGGTACGCGGCGTCCTGTCCCTGCTCGCCCTCGACGACACGCCGCACCGCATCCATCCGGCACTGACCACCGGGCTCGCCCTCACCGTCCCGCTCGTCCAGGCGCTGCACGACCTCGACGTGCCCGCACCGCTGTGGTGCGTCACCCGCGGCGCGGTCACCACCGGTCCCGACGACCCCGTCACCGCCCCGGACCAGGCCATGATGTGGGGACTCGGCCGCACCCTCGCTCTGGAGGACCCCGGCACCTGGGGCGGTCTGATCGACATCCCGACCGACCTCGACGATCAGACGCTGGCGTGGTTCGGCTCCGCCCTCACCGCCCCCGGTGGCGAGGACCAGCTCGCCGCCCGTGCCACCGGGCTGTTGGTACCCCGCCTCGTCAGGGCCGACACCGTCCTACCAGCCGACACCGTCCCACCAGCGTGGCGGCCCCACGGCACGGTCCTGATCACCGGTGGCACCGGCGCCCTCGGCGCGCATGCCGCCCGCCGGCTCGCCCGCGACGGTGCGCGCCGGATCGTCCTCGTCAGCCGCCGTGGCCCCGCGGCTCCGGGGGCGGAGGAACTACGCGCCGAACTCGCCGCCCTCAGCGCCGAGGCGATCATCGAGGCCTGCGACGTGGGAGAGCACGAACAGCTCGCCGCTCTGCTGCGGAGACTGGCCAAGGCGGGCCGGCCGGTGTCCGCCGTCGTACACGCGGCCGGTGTCATGGGACAGGTGACCGCCCTGCACAAACTCGATCTCGGGGAGTTCGCGGAGGTCGTGGCCGGGAAGGTCGCCGGCGCCGCCGGCCTCGACCGGCTACTCGACGGGATCGACGGGATCGACGGGATCGACGGGATCGACGGCACCAGGTTGGAGGCCTTCGTCCTGTTCTCGTCGGTGTCGGCGACCTGGGGCAGTGGCGGCCAGTCCGCCTACAGCGCGGGCAACGCCTACCTCGACGCCCTCGCCGCGCGGCGGCGCGCGCTCGGTCTCGCCGCCACCTCTGTCGCATTCGGCCCGTGGGCCGACGCCGGAATGGGC
>NZ_CDWRCM010000010.1:16384-27494 GCF_977927585.1 Frankia sp. CcWB2
CCACGTTCCGTGACTACCTGGGCCGCCGTGGCCTGACCCCGCTGCCCCCCGACGCAGCGGTCACCGCGCTCACCCGGGCGGTCGCGGGCGGGCAGGCCGCGCTCACCATCGCCGACGTCGACTGGGATCGCTTCCTCCCACCCTTCACCGCCGCCCGCCCTGGGCATTTCTTCGACGATCTATGGAGCCGGTCCACGACGGCCGGACCCGAGGGGGACGCCGAGCCGACCGGCACCGACGCGCCCCCCGCCCGAGTGGACTACGGGACGCTGCCCGGGCCCGCCCGCGCCCGCGCGCTGTTCGACCTCGTGCGGGCGGAGGCCGCGGCCATCCTCGGGCACCCGTCGCCCGACGACGTGGACCCGCAGCGCCGCTTCCTCGAACTCGGCTTCGACTCACTGGCCTCGGTGCAGCTCAGCCGCCGACTGGCCGCCGCCACCGGCCTCACCCTGGCCACGCCCGTTGTCTTCGAGCATCCGACGGTCTGCGAGCTCACCCGCCATCTCGACGCCCTCGCCACCCTCGCCACCCAGCGGCACCCGGACATCGTGCCCGGCAGGCCCCCCGCGCGGGCCGGGACGCAGGTCGCGCCGATCGGCGTGCGCGAGCTGTACCGACAGGCGTGCACGGACGGCAAGTTCGCCGAGGGCGTCGGTGTCCTGCGGGCCGTCGCCCGGCTCAGGCCCGTCTTCCGCACCGTCGAGGCCTTCGGCGCGCCCGCCGCGCCGGTGAGACTCGCCTCGGGTCCGGCCAGGCCCACCATCGTCTGCCTGCCCTCGATGGTCGCCCCGTCGGGACCGCACAACTTCGCCCGCCTTGCCCTGCACCTGCATGGCCGGCGGGACGTGTACGCGCTGCCGCATCCCGGATTCGGCGACGGGGAGCTGCTTCCGGCCACCGCGGATCTCGTCGTTGACCTGCATGCCGAGACCATCGCCCGGGCGTTCGACGAGATCCCCATCGTGCTCGCGGGTTACTCCTCGGGCGGCTGGCTGGCACATGCGATCGCGGCCCGGCTGGAGGCCCGCGGGATCCGCCCCGGGGCGGTGGTGCTGCTCGACACGTGGCTACCCGGGGACCGCATCCCCGAGGGCGACATCCAGGAGGAGCTTCGCGGCGTCGCCCTCAACGACCAGGCCTTCGCGCTGATGACGGAGGCACAGGTCACCGCGCAGGGCGCCTACCTGGACCTGTTCGAGGGCTGGCGGCCGACCACCGTCGACGCGCCGGTCGTCCTCGTCCGGGCGATGGAGCGCATGCCCCAGCAGGCGGTCGCCGAGAACCCTGACGGGGATGGCCAAGCCTGGGTGACCGACTGGGTGATGGAGCACGAAAGGCTCGACGCCGCCGGCAATCACCAGACGATGATGAACGAACACGCCGCCTCCACCGCCGCAGTCCTCCACCAGTGGCTTGCAGAACTGGGCCGGCCCACGGAACCGGACCGGCCCACGGAACTGGAGCGGCGCTGATGCGGTGACCGGTCTACCCCCGGGGCCATCGGGTCACCGGACCTCGGGTCACAAGGCGGCCAGCGCCGGCCTGAGGACGCGTTCGTAGAAGTCGCAGAAGCCGCCCTGATCTGGACCGATCTGGAGCAGGGCGACTTCGGTGAACCCGGCGTCGGCGAACCGCCGGACCCCCGCGACGAACGGCTCCGGGTCGGGCCCGTGCGGGATCTTCGGGGCGAGATCCTCCGCGTGACTACTCCGACGTCTAAAGGCGCCGGCTTCTCAGGCGGCTTGCGCTGCCTGAAGGGCCAGCCCGGCCCTGAGGATGTTGGTAGCCGCGTTGACGTCGGCGTGCGCGCTGTGGCCGCATGCCTGACAGACAAACGCGGCCTGTGTTCTGCGGTTCCCGGCGGCGCAGTGGCCACATTCGGCGCAGGTACGGGACGTATTGGCGGGTGGCGCCCCGACGACGGCCCGTCCGGCGCTTTCAGCCTTGGCGTGCAGCACGGTGAGGAACACCCCCCATCCCGCATCGAGGATGCTCTTGTTCAGCCCCGTCTTGGCGGCCTGCCCGTTCGACAGGAAGACACCGGGCGTCTCCGGGTCGGGCCTGGGCATGACCCGGCGGGTCATGCCCTTGATGTTCAGGTTCTCCACGGCGATCAGGTCGTGGTCGCGGACCAGCCCGAGCGCGGTCTTGTGGGCGAGGTCGAGACGCTGCCGGACGACGGCGCAGTGTTGCGCCGCGACCCGCGCGACGGCCTTGCGGCGCCGCTTCGAGCCGCGCTGCTTGCGGGACAGGTCCCGCTGCGCGGCGGCCAGCCTGCCCGCCGCCCGCCCGGCGAACCGGGGATTGCCGTAGCGGACCGTCGTCCGGCTCGGATGCCGGTAGGCGTCGCGGCGTTCCTGAAGGGCGGCGTTGTAGAGCGCCCGGTGGTCGTCGAGCATCGCGCCCAAGGCGGCTGTCTGGTGGCCGGTCGGGCGGAGTGGAACCTGAAGGTCCGTCTCACCGGGCGGCTACCGGCCGCCACGGCCGTTCGTTCTGCGTGTCGATGTACCGCCGGACCGTGTCGGCGGAGACCGCGCCGACAGTGGCGACGAAGTACGACCGCGACCACAGGGTGGGCAGCCGGGACCGCAGGTGCGCGAACTCGGCGCGCAGCACGTGGGACGTGAAGCCCTTCACCTGGTTGGCGATGTACGACGGGGCGTGCTTTGGATGAGCCTTCACGAACAGGTGCACGTGGTCAGGTGCGATCTCCAGCGCGACGACCGGCCAGTCGTGCTCGGCGCACTTCTCGCGCAGCAGCGCGTCCAGCCGGTCACGGACCGGGCCGACGAGTACCGGCCTGCGATATTTGGGGCACCAGACGACGTGATAGCCAAGGTCGTAGGCCCCGCCCGCGCCCGTCGTCACCCACCGCCCCACGCCACCGACTATATCAGCATGGCCGGCATAACCGTTACAGTCCGTACCGGATTCCCCTGTCGCCTGAAAGCGACACTCCCCCCGGAGGCGACTGGTGGTTCGATGCTCCGGCTGTGAATCGACGCGCACAGCACCTCGGCGGCGGTCTGGGCGGAGCTGAGCGTCGACGGGTTCAGCCATGGGATTATGACGGAGTGACGCTGTTCCCACTGCCAGCCGTCGAGCACGACGGCCCCGCCGTCCAGGTCGGGGAGGTCGAGTTCACCCGCGCCGAGCTCTTCGCGGCCGCGTCCGTCGTCGCCGGTCGGGTGGCCGGCGCGCCGGCGGTGGCCGTGCACGCCGAGGCGACGATGGCCACCGTCCTCTCGGTCGTCGGCTGCCTGCTCGCCGGGGTGCCGGCGGTACCCGTGCCGCCCGACTCCGGGCCGCGTGAACGCGGTCACATCCTGCGCGACTCGGGCGCCGCCCTGCTGCTCGGCAGCCCCGCCTGGGACGACCTCACGATCCCCACCGTGCCGGTCGATCTCACCGCACGGTCGGGGGCTGCCGGGTCCGGGTCCGGGGGGACCGGACCGGCGCTCATCCTCTACACCTCCGGGACGACCGGAGCCCCCAAAGGCGTGGTGCTGTCCGCCCCGGCCATCGCCGCCGATCTGGACGCCCTCGCCGACGCCTGGGCCTGGACGCCCGAGGACACGCTCGTGCACGGACTGCCGCTGTTCCACGTCCACGGCCTGGTCCTGGGTGTGCTCGGGGCGCTGCGGGCCGGCAGCCGGTTGATCCACACCGTCCGCCCGACCCCGACGGCGTACGCGGCGGCCGGGGGGACCCTGTACTTCGGCGTGCCGACCGTGTGGTCCCGGGTCTGCGACGATCCGACCACCGCCCGCGCCCTGGCCTCGGCCCGGCTGCTCGTCTCGGGCAGTGCCCCCCTGCCGATGCCGGTGATCGACCGGCTCGCCGGCCTCACCGGCCTCGCCCCGATCGAACGGTACGGGATGACCGAGACGTTGATCACCATCAGCGCCCGAGCGGACGGGGAGCGCCGGGCGGGCTGGGTCGGCACCACCCTGCCGGGAGTGCGGACCCGGCTCGTGGACGACGAGACGGGGGCCGAGCTGCCCGCGGACGGGGAGAGCATCGGCGAGCTGCAGGTCCGCGGTTCCACCCTGTTCGACGGGTACCTGGGGCGCCCGGAGGTCACCGCCGCGTCGTTCACCGCGGACGGCTGGTTCCGCACCGGCGACGCCGCGGTCGTCGCCCCGGACGGCCACCACCGAATCGTCGGGCGCCGATCCACCGACCTCATCAAGAGCGGCGGTTACCGGGTGGGCGCGGGCGAGGTCGAGGCCGTGCTGCTGGCCCACCCGGCCGTGCGCGAGGCCGCCGTCGTCGGGCTGCCGGACGACGACCTCGGGCAGCGCATCGCCGCCTTCGTCGTCGCCCCCGGCCTGGCCGGTGCGGCGGGCGGGATACCGGGCGGGGCGCCGGGCGGGACACCGAGCGAGACGGCGAGCGAGACGACGGCGAGCGAGGCGCTCATCGACTTCGTGGCGCGGGAGCTGTCCATCCACAAGCGGCCCCGGGAGATCCACCTGGTGACCGAGCTCCCCCGCAACTCGATGGGCAAGATCCGCAAGTCCGCCCTGGCTCCCCCGGAAACGCCCTGAGGGCAGGTCACGGCGTCGAGGAGAGCGTGCTCGGGGTGCTCACCCCACCGGGGCGGGAGGCCCTGCGGTCCCTGCTCGCCCGCGCCCTGGCGGGCTGACCGGCCCGGCGGGGCTGGCGGGACCGGCCGGCAGGCCCGTGGCGAGGCCGCGGTAGAACGCGCTGGTCGCCATCAGCTCCTCGTGCGGGCCCTGCGCGACCACGCGGCCCTCGTTCAGCACGAGGATGAGATCCGCAGCCCGCACCGTGGAGATCCGGTGGGCAATGACCAGCAGTGCCCGCTCGGCGGCGATCCGGCGCATCGCGCGGGTGAGCGTCTGCTCGTTGACGCTGTCCAGCTGGGCCGCGGGCTCGTCCAGGAGCAGCACCGCGGGCTGAGCGATCAGCGCGCGGGCGATCGCGACCCGCTGCCGTTCCCCGCCGGAGAGCAGCACACCATGATCACCAACCGGGGTCCGGAGCCGCTCGGGCAGCCGGTCGGTGAAGTCCCGCAGCCCCGCCGTGGCCAGGACCGCGGTGATCTGCTCCTCGGTCGCCTCCGGCGCCGCGTAGGTGATGTTGTCCCGCAGGCTGCCGTGCAGCACCGGGGTGTTCTGCTCGACCAGCCCGACCCACCCGCGGGCGGTCGCGCGGGGCATCGCGCGGACGTCGTGGCCGGCGAAGAGGATCATTCCGGCGTCCGGCTCGTAGAATCGCTCGACGAGCTCCAGGATGGTGGACTTGCCGGCACCGGACGGCCCGACCAGCGCGACGTGCCCGCGGGACGGCACCGTGAACGACACCCCGCGCAGCACCGGCGTCTCCGCGTAGCCGAACCAGACGTCACGGAACTCGATCGACGGCACCTGCGGATTCGGCGGCTCCCTGCGTGACAAGGACAAGGATGACACTCGTGACGAGGGTGAGGGTGACAACGGTGCCGGCGGGCGCGTCCCGCCGGGGGCCGCGGCCGCCACGGGGCGCAGCGGACCGTGCACCGGCTCGTCGTCGCCCTCCCGGGGCAGCGCGAACACCGCGTTGACCCGCGACAGCGCCCCCATCCCCCGCTGGATGGTCGCCGCCGCCTCGATGAGCTGCGACAACGGCATCACCAGGTAGGTGGCATACAGCAGGAAGGCGACCAGGCTGCCGAGCGAGGCCGAACCGCGTGCCACCAGGATCCCGCCGACCAGGAGCACGACCAGCACGCTTCCCTGCACCGCGAGCTGCATCGCGGGGGCGATGATCGAGTCCAGCTTCGCCATCCGGATCCCGGCCTGGTATGCGGCCGCGGCGTGGTCGCCGATGCGCGCAGCCTCCCGCCCCTCGGCGCGGTTCGCCCGCACGGTACGGATCGCGGTGAGGGCGCGCTCCAGGTCGGCGGTCATGCCGCCGACGCTGGCCTGCCCGCGTTCGGACACCGTCCTGATCCGGGACAGCGCGCCGAATACCACGACCCCGGCCACCGCCACCACCCCGAGCACGAGCAGGAACAGCCAGGGGTTCAACCAGATCATCAGGGCGACGGCGCCGACGACGCCGATCACGCTGGTGACCAGGGAGGTGAAGCTGTACGCCACCGCCTCCCGCACCACGGTCGTGTCGGTATTCGCGCGGGAGATCAGATCCCCGATCCGCCGCGTGTCGAACACCCGCATGCGCAGCCGCAGCAGGTGGCCGATCAGGCTGGTGCGCAGGCCGAGCAGGACGCCCTGGCCGACGCGCTCGAGCAGGTAGTGCCCGGCGGTGTCGATCATCGCCTGGCCGACGAACAGACCCAGCAGCGCCCCGATGAGCCAGCCGGGAATACCCCCCGCCTGCGCAGCGTCGATCACCCGCATCACGAGCAGCGGTTGGAGCACCCCGACGGCGGTGCCGACCACGGTCAGCGCCGTGGCGATCGCCACCGCCCCGCGACGGCCGCGCAGCAGCGCCCAGAGTTCCGCGACGCCCCGCAACGCGGGCCCCCGGGCAACTCCCTGGCCCTCCCCCTCAACGACGTACGCCCTCGTCACGAGGCACGCCCCTTCCGCGAAGCCCGCCACTCCCACGAAGCCCGCCCGCGCGACGCGGCCCGGTTCCCGTTCCCGGACCGACGCTGAGCAGCGGCCGCAGGTAGCCGGCCGGCATCGACTCCCCCACGATCACTCCGTCCGCCTCGACCCACGCGTGCGCGGCGAACGGCGCGATGGTGCGCACCCCCACACGCCACGTCGGGAACGTTCCGGTCAACCGGCACAGCAGGGCGGTCGCTATCGAGCGGGGAACGCAGCCCCGCGCGCCGCGGCAGGTGAGGCTCACGGCTGTCACCGCCTGCCGGGCGGCGAGCGCGGTGTCATAGTCGGCCGGGCGGGCGCCCGCGCCCACCTCCGTGAGCACCCGGCAGATGCGGGCCGGCGACTGGGTCGCGAGCACCCGCGCGATCCCCACGGCGACCAGCGCGCCGAGCCGACGAGCGAGGGACGGTTTCGCCTCCGGCCGCTCGACCACCATCGGCGCGGTCACCGGGACTGCGCCCGGGGATCGCAGACCGCCTCGGTCTCGGGTGACCATCGGGGTTCGGGCTCAGCCTCGATGAGGCCCACGTCCGCGAGTTGGGCGAGCAGACCCTCCACGTCGCGGCGCGCCGTCTCCGGGTCAACCTCGCTGGCCTCACACAGCCCGCGGGCGGCGGCTGCCGTGTCGCCGCCGTCGAGCAGGATCCGCAGCACCAGGTCACCCGAGGGGTTGAGGGTCCAGTACCGGCCGTTGTCGATATGGAGGAGCACCGCTCCGTACTCGGTCGGCGCCCGCACTACGTCAGGCCGCAGCGTCACCATGATCACTCACTCCTCCGGTAGCTCACTCACTTCTCCGGTAGCGCAGTCAGGGCCCCGCCGGTAGCGCAGTCAGGGCTCCGCCGGCTCGCGAGCACCCGCAGCCACGCGTCCACCGCGAACGTCGGTTGCAGCGCCTGGTGGCGATGACCAGGTACGGACGAAGATCGGCACGCCTGGCGCAGCGCGTCTGGCTCGATCAGGCCGAGATCGGCCAACGGGCTGTCATCGCACAGCTTCACCAGGACGTCCTGGCTGGCGCGCAGGCCCTGATCCGCCTCGGCGGCGGCATCCGCCTTGGTCTCGCGGCGCAGGCATTCCTGCGGCACCACCCGGCGCATGGCCTCCTTCAACAACGGTTTGTACTCCCACGGGCCGGTGCGCTCCTCGGGCCGCACCGCCAGCGCCGCCCGGACCACCCGATCGTCGAGGAAGGGGGCGGCGAGCGGCGGGCCGACCGGATCGGCGAGCTGGTCGAACAGCCGGAACACCGCCGCGCCGGCGCGGATGGCGAAGAGATCGGCGTGGCCGTCCCGGGTCTCGGCCAGCGGCCAGGCACGCCGGGCGGCCTCCGCGAACGCTCCGGCCAGCAGGTCGAGGGCCGCCGGCGTGAGCCAACCCGGGACCACAGGCGGAAAGGCCCAGTCGAGCGGGGCCAGGACGCCCGGGTGGGATCGGCCGAAACCGGAGGAACCGGAGGAACCGGCCGGACGGTGGGCCTGGTCGAGCGCATCGGCCATGTCGGCGAGGCAGTCCCGGTAGCCGCGCGGCCACATCATCCGCAGACACGCCATCCGCGGCCAGCCCTCCTGCGCTCGGTGTCCGCGCAGGTCGTGCAGCGCCCGCCAGGGCCGGCGGCGCAACAACCGGGGGAGGTAGGCGGGACAGCCATAGGCGACCTCGTCGCCACCGAACCCGGTGAGGTGCACCCGCGGCCCGTACAGCGCGACCCGGTCAAGACCCGCGCGCAGCTTCGCCCGGTCGACGATGCCGACGAACGGCCGGTCGAGCGGTTCGTCGGCATCGGCAATACCGTCGTAGACGAGGGGAAGCCCGGCGGCGGGCAGGACCTCGCGCGTGACGCCGGGGAGCGTGGCCGCGGCCCGCGCGGCCCACTGGGCGTCGTCGTCACCGGGATCGCGGGCGATCCCGGTGAGCGCGACCACGTCGGCGGGGCCGCGCGCGGCCAGGCAGCACACCGAGGTGGAGTCCAGCCCACCCGACAGATCACAGCTCACCGTCCCGCCGCCGGCGACCCGCGCCGCCACGGCCTCGGCGAGAGCCGCCCGCAGGGTCGGCGCCCCCTCCGCACGGGACCGCACCGGTGCCGGTCGACGCCACCACCGCAGGACAGTGGCCTTCTCGTCAGGGCCGACGAGAAGGTAGTGATCCGGGGGCAGCGCGTCGGTCGACTCCCAGAGCACCAGGTCGTCGAGCGGATGGGGCGGTGACGGGTCGAGCAGCGACAGAGCCAGCGCCGCCCGGTTCAGCGGGGCGCCCGTGAGCCGGGCGAGCACGTCGGCGCGGTCGGCGGCGACCAGCTGGCTGCCCAGCCGGGCGGTGAAGACCCGCCGGGTTCCCGTCGGGCTGCCCTGGATACGACGGTGGCCGTCGATGTCGGCGATCACGTGGTAGTCGCCGGCCACCGCGCGCGCGAGGTCGAGAGCATGCACGTCACGGGCCGAGAGAAGCAGCCGCAGGAGCTGTCGCGCGTTGGTCGCGGCACACCCGATCAGGGCCAGTCGCGAGCGCCCGGCGACGGCACTGACCATGGCGTCGTCCGGCCAGTTGCCGACGATCCACGGCCGCCCGGAGGCGTACCGCAGCATGTGACGGACCCCCGGCGGACGCACGACGGGATCACGGTCGGCCAGCACCAGAAACCAGCAGGACGGAATCGGGACCACCGCCACCCCGGCCGCCGTCACGCAAAACGCCGCCAGAAATAGTCACACCCCCAGCCCCAGCGGCCGTTCGTCACTGCGGCGAAGCTGCCGGCATCCTCCAGTCGCGGGGGGAGGTAGGTAGCCTTCATCGTCTTCTCCTCAGCGGTTTCCGCGCGCCCGCGCTGTGACGCGCACCCTTGCGACGCGCACCCTTGCGACGCGCACCCTTGCGACGCGCGCCGGTGGCGATACACGACGGCGCCGCGCCCGTGGCGCGGGCGCCGGCCAGCTGGTCCGGCCCGTCTGGTTGAAATTCCCCCGCCGGGTTCACTGGCGGTTCAGCTGACCTCCGGTGGTGAATTTGGGGGACCTGAGCACGGTCTGCGGTCCCTGGACCGTGCTCAGGTCCCCATAATTCGGCCGCCGCACGACTCGGCCGGAACGGCCGTGGTATCAGGTGATCCACGAGTCCGGATTCAGTACATGCTGATGGGCACGCCGCAGTTCGACACCGGGCTCGATCCCGAGTTCGGTCACCAGCCGCCGGTAGACCGTCTGGTACTCGGCCAGTGCCTCGGCCCGCCGGCCGGTGTGTTCCAACGCGAGGATCAGTTGGGCCCAGAGACGTTCCCGGGTCGGATGTTCGACCGTGAGCGCCCGCAGGGTCGGCAGCACCCGATCGTACTCGCTGAGGGCCAGGCGGGCGTCGATCAGGTCCTCGCACACCGCCCAGCGAGCCTCCTCCAGCCGGAGGACCTCCGCGCCTGCGATCTCCGCCGGGAGCTCGTCGAACGCGTCCCCCCGCCACAGCGCGAGGGCACCTTCGAAAAACCCGGCAGCGCGTTCCGGTGAGCCGGCACGCACGGCGGCGCGGCCCTGCTCAGCGGCCGATTCGAACCGCTTAGCGTCGATCTCATCGGGCGCGACGACCAGGCGGTACTCCCCCGGCCGGCTCTCGATGCGCCCGGGGCCGTTCCCCCCGGCTCCGGGCGTGCCCAGGGGCGGCCGGAGGGTGTGCCGCAGCTCCGAGAGATAAGTCTTGATGTTGCCCCCAGCGGAGCGCGGCGGGGCATCCTGCCAGAGCGCGAGCCGCATCCCGTCCACACTCACCCACTGGCCGGCGTGCAGCAGCAGGGTCAGCAGCAGGATGCGCTTCTTGCGCTGGTCGATACGGACCTGCTCACCCGAGGATCGCCGCACCTCCAGCGGTCCCAGGACCGCGAACAGGAGGCCGGCCCCGATCGCGGAAGATGCGTTCGGACTCGCCTCAGATAGGTAGTCGTCGAGCATCGTGGCTCTCATCGATCGGGCCCCCGTTTCGGTTTTCCCGTGCGGGCCGGCTGGTCCCGCCCGGGCCGGTGCCGTCTCCCGGCCCGGTGCTGGCCCGGTGGCTGAATACCCCCAGCTCACCCCGGGTAGTCATCCGGTGCATGCGGATATCGAGCAGCGATCTCGGGCGGGTCGGGAACACCGCCCGACAGCGCCGGCGCCCGGTCGGCGGGCCTCGATCAGGGTCAGATCCCGAGCTTCGCCCGCGTCTGCGGCCCGACGATCCCGTCGACCACCAGACCGTGCTTCAGCTGGAAGTCCTTGACCATGTGGTTGGTCTGGTACCCGAACTTCCCATCCACGCTGATCGGGTAGCCAAGGCTGGCTAGCCT
Organism: Frankia sp. CcWB2; assembly: GCF_977927585.1. Taxonomy (NCBI): domain Bacteria; kingdom Bacillati; phylum Actinomycetota; class Actinomycetes; order Frankiales; family Frankiaceae; genus Frankia; species Frankia sp. CcWB2. The sequence goes on from NZ_CDWRCM010000010.1 coordinate 27,275, forward strand.
CTTCTGGATCTGGTGGACGTCGAGGCGGAACCCGAGGCCGATGGCCAGCGACGGGTAGCGGGCCGCAGGCGCCACCACGGCCGCACGTGCCGGGGCAGCCAGCGAGGAGTAGGAGACGTTCGTGAACCGCGCGCCGCGCGAGACGGCCGCCGCCGCTGCCTGTCCCCGGGCCAGGTAGCGGTAGTGCATGCCCTTGGTGTAGGCGCTCCAGGCGGTGATG
>NZ_CDWRCM010000010.1:27613-36850 GCF_977927585.1 Frankia sp. CcWB2
ACAGACCTTCTTCGCCGCCCAGACGTTGACGGTTGGGTCGTAGAGGTTGCGGTTACCCACCCAGCCGGCGTGGGCCCGCATGTTGATCTGCCACAGGCCGCGCGAGTCCTCGCCGGAGGTGGCGTGGGCGTAGGGGTTGCCGCCGGACTCCGCAAGAGCCACCGCGACCCAGGTGGCCAGCGGGACGCCGCGGCAGCCGGGCAGTCCCGCGTTCGCGGCCGCGCTGGCGATCGTCACATCGGGGACCGTGGTGGCGGCCCTGGCCGGGCTCGCGGTGGCGAGCATGCCGGCGCCGGCGCCGATCACACCGACGGCGGCGACAACGGCGCCCCGGGTCCGGGTGGAATTTTTCCGATGCTTTCCCTTGGCCATTTCTTTGACATCTCATTTCGGTGTCGTCGAGCACAGACTGGTGATCGAGGGGAGGGATGCCGCTCAAAGGAGGGCGAGCGGAGACGACCGCGCTGGAGAAGAGCAGCACCCAGTGCCGGTCCCCCGGTGCGCCGAGGGTCCGTCCGGGGACGACCGATCGACGCACCCTGAGGATTCCGGGGTCGATGGGCTGAGCAGCCCGGCAGGCGGCCGCGGTCATTCCGTTCCGGGCCTGGCGGGCCCGGTGGACGGCAGGGGTCAGCCGACCACGGATGACGAGGTCAGGTGGCTTTCAGCCGAGCTGGTGGTATCGCGCGTCAGCGCGATCGGCCGGTACGGGCACCGACCGGATGGCACGTTCTCGCGAAGACGTCAGGGCGAGAACGGCGCCCAATATGGCGGGGACGCACCGCGGGTCGCGCCGAACGGCGTCACGGTCCAGAAGACCGGAGCCGAGCGTTCCTGAAACACAGGCAACGTCGAGTCCTTCCCGTACGCCTGCGAGGTTAGCTGTCGGGTTCGGGCCGGGAAGCCCGGCCGTTTCCGCGGCGTGCGCGTAACGGCTTAACCCCAAGGGCGGCCCGCAACGAGCCACCCGGAGGAACGTGGTTCCCCCGCTTCTGCCCAAGGTCTCTCGGAGGGAGCTCCGGACCGTGGGCAGAACTCGGCGTCGGCCCGGAGCTGTTGATACCTCGCAACCGTAGCGAACTACAGACCGTAGTGACAAGTACGAGTTGCGCCGAATCTGGGCGCATGTTGGTCACGATACGTGCATAACGCTGCGGTACCGCAACTCTCGGACATCAATAGCAGCTACCGGTAGCGACACAGATCACCCGTCACGACCGGATCTTGGCGATATGACCGGTCTGTCGCCACGGGGACCGGTAGTCACCGGGACCGCCCGGCCGCCCGGCAATCCCTGCGCCCCCGCGCACCCCGGCAACCCCCGGCGGGCGGGAAACTTGGACCGGGGGTCGGGTGGCGTGTGGGCGGGTACGCAAACGCGAACGGCGCCGGCTTCGAGCCGCAGACTCGAAGCCGGCGCCGTTGGAAAACAGACGACGCGGTACGGGACGGACGATGGACCCGCGTGATTCGCGCCGGCACCCGCCAAGGAAACGCCTGCTGAGCGATTGGGACTCCCGCGGAGGCACACCCCGATCGGAGCGGCACGCGGGCGCGCCCGGCACCGGGCGAGATCAGTCGAGCGGCCGGTCCCGCTGCCGTTGCCGTGGGGCCAGCCGCGGGGCACGGAGGTTCTCGAGGAACAGCAGGATGTGCGCGCCGACCGCACGCCGACCGGGGCCGGCGAGCACGCCACGCCCCCCGGGTAGCGACGCCAGCCGGGCCCGGCGCGCGGTCCGCGTCATCATGCGCACCAGCGCAAGCGGGCTGACCTCGTCTCGCTCGGCGTGGAGCAGTAGGACCGGCAGGTCGGGCAGCGACCGTGGGATCGGCTGTCCCGGACCCTCGCCCGCGATCTTTCGGTACACCAGCGGCAGGTCGAGCAACACGAGGGCATCCGGCCGGACGGCTGGCGAACCGGCGCCGACCAACGCCCGCAGGGCCCCGCTGTCCGAACCCAGCAGGATGAACGGACCCTCGGGGGCACGCGCCTCACCAAGGGCGAGGACGGTGTCTCTCCCGTGGTCGAGAAACGTCACCTGATATCCGTCGAGCGCGAGCCGGAAAGCCAGGCCCTCGAAATATTCGGCGGATTCTCCCCGACCGGGGAGAAGGACGACACTGGCTCTTCTCGAGTGGGTTGGATCACCGCTGGGCCAGTAACGGGTTCCCGACCCCCCCACATATCCATGGGAGTCGAAATGAAATAACTTGCGCGTTTCGAACCCTCCACAGGCCTGTGACCTGCGATGATGCTCTCGATCACGTATTTGTTACTTCATTACGTCCCCATGGGGGCGCGGATAAACGTATGCTGACGAAACCAGGGACGACACAGCATGCTCCGATCGGAAACCGTCCAGAGATGTACCCGGTACTGACCGGACATCGATACCGAGGCAGCTGGCGTCCACGCAGGCAATGACGATCTGGAGACAGACCTATCGAGCGGCCATGAATAAGGAGAACGCCAGAGAGAACACCGAGCGAGGGAAAGCCGAGGAGGCTAGTAAAGCACGTGAAGTGGCCGGGCCGGACAACCGGACGAGGCCACTCGCAGGAAATCGATGTGGCCACGGATGACCAGGGGGGTCATCCGATCCACCCAGGAGGACATGACCATATTCTGCCTATCCGACGGCTACCTGTCAACATGGTCAATATTGTTACTCAGGTGTTTCACCCCATGTCCGCCCGAGGATACGTAACCGTAGCCACCAGTCGTGACCGAGGCCACGTGGCACGTGGCACGTGCCGCCGCACAGCTGCACGGCCCCGGACGTCGGGGCGGAGTCGGGTGATCGCCGGCTACGCCCCGGCGCCGTCGGGCCGGACGCCGCTCAGGCGGCGGCGCCCACCATCGTGTTGCAGCTCTCCGCGCAGGATCGGCATGCGCCGGCGAGCTTGGCGAGCTGCTGATCCTGCGGCATCCTCTCGCACATCTCAGCGCACATCACGCAGATCCGCGCGCACATCGCGCACATTTCCCCGTGCATCGGCGACATCCGGCACATCATGTCGGCGCAGGTCCTGGTGACGGCTGCGCAGTCCATCATCAGCCGCATGTTCGCCGACTCCATCATGGCGCCCGGCATGTCCATGCAGTAGGAGATCGTCTCCTCGCACAGGGCCGAGCAGGACATACACTCCTCGATGGCCTTCCGCATGTTCTTATTGATCATTTCAGCGTGCTGCATGAGAACCCTCCAGGCATTGGAGACGCGGCACCCCGTACCAGCAAATGGCCCGGGCCACCTGACGGCAGCCGGCAGCGGGGCCCCTACGACAATAGCTTTCGGGGGCCGATCCGCATCTCGGTCAATCGCCGTCCCAGAGCGGATCCGACGAAAGCCCGCGAAGCCATACTAAGGGTATTTCTTTTGATATTTCGTGAACATTCTAGAAAACGGGAGAGTCAGCTGGACGGCGACGCCGCGGGCCGCTCGGGAGCGATTCTCGGCACCTCTTCCATCACCATGGTGGGGCGGACCAGGTTCCCGGGCAGTCGCGGGTGGGGCAGCACCGCACGACCGCCAAGGAACACCCCGCTCACGGCGCCCGGCCGCTCGAAGACCGACAGGTCCCCGGGGTCCGCGTCGAGCAGGATCGCGTCGAAGGCGGAGCCGACGGCGATACGGCCGGCTCCCTCCCCCAGTCCGAAGAGCCGGGCTCCGGTCGCGGTCGCGGCGAGCAGCGCCTCGGGCGGGGTGAGCCCGGCGCGGCGCAGCCGGCTGATCTCGGCCAGGTTCGTGCCGTGCCGGGTGCGGTGCCGGGCGTCGCTGCCGAGCGCGATCGGCACCCCCGCCGCACGGGCGACCGCGATCGTGCCGGCCAGCGCGGCCTCGGTGGCCTCGGCCCGGTCCACCGCCCAGCCCGGCAGCACTCCGGTGGCCGCCAGCGCCGCCAGGTCCTGGTAGGGCGACAGGGTGGGGACGAGCGTCACCCCGGCGGCCGCCACGGCGGCCGCCACGGGCTCGGTGAGTCCGATGCCGTGCTCGATGGACCGCGCTCCGGCGGCGACCGCGGCCTCGATCGACCGCTCGCCCAAGGCATGCATCATCACCGGGCGTCCGTACCGCCGGGCCTCCGCGACGGCGGCCGCAAGCTCCACCGGGCTGAACTGCGGCTCGGGCTGCCCCGGCCGGGCGGACATCACCCCACCGCTCGCGTAGATCATGATCCAGTCCGCACCCGCACGCAGAACGCCCCGCACCGACGCCGGCAGGCTGCCCGCCTCGGTAACGGTATGCGGGGGCCGGCCGGGATAGTCCGGCATGAGAACATCTTCGGCCGACTCCAGCCCGGGACCGATGATCGCCCCGTCACCGTGCCGCCCGGACCGGCTCAGCCCGACGACGGACACGGCGAGCCGCGGTCCGGGCACGGTGCCCGCGCTGACCGCGTCCCGGATGCCGGCGTCGGCGCCGCCGGCGTCCCGCAGGTGTGTGACACCGGCCGCCAACGACGCCCGCAACGCGGCGGCGGTCTGCAGGACCCGCGTGGACAGCGACGCCGTCGCCAGCTCGAACGGATCATAGGTGGACTGCGTGACGTGAGCGTGGCAGTCGACGACCCCTGGCATCAGCCACAGGTCGTGGGCGTCAACGTCGACGGCGTCCCGGTCGAGGCCGAGTCGCGTGCCGACCGCATGGATGATCCCGCCGCCGACGGCGACGTCGGTCGGCTCACCGAAGCGCCCGGTCTTGTCGAGGACGTGCACCCCCCGCAGGACGAAGGCCTCGGCCGCCTCGGATCGTCCGGGCACCGTCGACCGCTCGGACTCGGAGCGGCCGGACTCGGACCGTTCCGTCGCGGTGGATCGCCCGTGCGCCGAAGGCTGCTCCGGAGTCAGGGATTGTTCCGATGATGCCAGGGGATCGGTCATGGCCAGCGCCGTTCCTGCCGTTGACGACGACCTCCAGCGCCTCGTTCCGGCCGGATCGAGCATCGACCGACAAACGCGCGGAGGCGGATGTCAGATCGAAGGTCGAGGCCGGGGTGCGGAAGGTCCGGATGTTCCGGAGGTCATCCGGAGGTCAACGGGGACAGGCCGCCGTGTTGACGCGGCAGGTGTCGATATGACGGCGATGAGTGAGTTCGACCGCGCGGCCACCCGGCTGAGGCCACGGCGTCGCCGTGATCCCGCACCGGTCGTCCGACACGACGTCTCCTTGTCTCCCACTCGCTCCCGGATTCACTCGCTCCCGGATAACCGCGCTCAGTGTCATCCGTCACACTCCACCGTAATCACCGGTCCCGGATGACGCAAAGGGTCGAAGGACGAGCCGGTCAGGTCCGCTCACGGGCGAGCAACTCGTAGGAACGGACGCGATCCACGTGCTCGTAGGCGATCGTGGTGATCACCGGCTCGTCCACGCGCCCAGGCAATGGCACACGATCGGCCTGCGGCGTTGACGGCAGGTTGACCGCCGTGGTGAGATCATCCGGCGTTCGGTCCGGCCGTTCTCGTTACGCGTGGCCACGTCGACTTCTCCCTGGCGAGTTCCGCCATCTGTACCGCGCGCTGAGCCGCGCGGCGGACGCGCTCGTCCCGGCGCACCCTCAGCGCGTTCCCGAGATCCACCGCTCCGGTCCGCTCCCTCGGCCTGGCCGGCCATTGAGCCGGCGCGACCGGAGGCCGGCGCGACCAGCACCCCCCTCTCCTCACCTCGGCGCCCGCCGACCCGGAGGGCATGCCCGCATGCCGGTTCGACATCCGACGGCGTCGACATCCAACGGCGTCGACGAGCCCGACGCGGCACCCGGACCCCAAGCACCGATCCTGGTGAAATGACCGTGCCGGCCAGCCAGTGCCGGCAAGGATGTACCGGCGCGGATCCACCCGCGCAGCTCCACCCGCGCACGTATGTCCCCGTGCGACCGGCACCTCCTCCCGCAACATCACCTTGTTCCATATCTTGTTCCATGAAATGAGGAATCCTTCCATGTCCCGTCGCCTTTTCACCTCCGAGTCGGTCACCGAAGGCCATCCGGACAAACTCGCCGACCAGATCAGTGACGCCCTGCTCGACGCGTTCCTGGCCGGCGACCCCACCTCCCGGGTCGCGGTGGAGACACTGCTGACCACCGGGCACGTGCACGTGGCCGGCGAGGTCACCAGCTCCGCGCACGTCGACGTGACCGCCGTCGTGCGGCGCACCCTCACCGACATCGGTTACGACGCCGCCACCGGCTTCGACGGCGCGACCGTCGGCGTGCTGGTCTCGATCGGTGCCCAGTCCCCGGACATCGCCCAGGGCGTCGACAAGGCCTATGAGGCACGGGTCGAGGGCGGCGAGGACACGCTGGCCCAGCAGGGCGCCGGCGACCAGGGGATCATGTTCGGCTACGCCACCGACGAGACCCCCGACCTGCTCCCGCTGCCGATCACACTGGCCCACCGCCTCGCCCAGCGGCTGTCGAAGGTGCGTCACGCCGGCCTGCTGCCCTACCTGCGGCCGGACGGCAAGACCCAGGTGACCATCGAATACGACGGGGACCGCCCGATCCGGTTGGACACGGTGGTCGTGTCCGCGCATCACGCCGCCGACGTCGACCTGGCCACCCGTCTGGTTCCGGACATCCGCGACCAGGTCATCGCCCCCGAGCTCAAGCGGCTGGCCGAGGAGAACCTGGGTTTGGAGGTAGACGGCTACCGGCTGCTCGTGAACCCGACCGGCCGGTTCGAGATCGGCGGCCCGATCGGCGACGCGGGCCTGACCGGCCGCAAGATCATCATTGACACCTACGGCGGTTACGCCCGTCATGGCGGCGGTGCTTTCTCCGGCAAGGACCCGTCCAAGGTCGACCGTTCGGCCGCCTACGCGCTGCGCTGGGTCGCCAAGAACGTCGTCGCGGCCGGCCTCGCCCGGCGGGCGGAGCTGCAGGTTGCCTACGCCATCGGCAAGGCCGAGCCGGTAGGCCTGTTCGTCGAGACCTTCGGCACCGAGACCGTGCCGGTGCCGGAGATCGCGCGGGCCGTCTCGGAGGTCTTCGACTTGCGCCCGGCCGCCATCATCCGGGACCTCGACCTGCTACGGCCGATCTACGGGCAGACTGCCTCCTACGGCCACTTCGGTCGGACGCTGCCCGACTTCACCTGGGAGCGCACGGACCGCGCCGACGCGCTGCGCGCCGCAATCAGCCGCTGACACCAGCGGACGCTGACACCGCGCCCCAGGTCTTGCCTGACGACGACTCCGGTCCGCGCGGCTACGGGAGGCACCACCCGCTAGGGACGGTCAGAGTGGACCGCATGACCACTTCGGACCGCTCCGGGCGACGCGCACCGTCCGGAACACGGCCGCTGCACGGAACACGCCCCGTCCCCCGGGCACACCCCGCGACTGAACCAGGGTCCGGGGTGTCCCGGCCCGGGGAACGGCCCCGGGACGCGCTGGGCCGCCCCCTTCCCCACGGCGAGACCGGCGTGCCGCCGCTCGCCTCCTCGGCCCCGCTACCGCCGGCCGCGGCACTCGCCGAGGCCCAGCGACTCCTCGACGCGGGACTTCCCTTCCAGGCACACGAGGTACTCGAGGCCGTCTGGAAGAGTCCGGAGACCGACCCCGGCGAGCGCGGGCTGTGGCGCGGGCTGGCACAGCTCGCCGTCGGCGTCACCCATCTGGCCCGCGGCAACGTCAAGGGCGGCGTGGCCGTGCTGCGGCGCGGCGCGGCGAACCTCGCCCCCTACGCGGACCGGCCTCCGCACGGCGTAGCCGTTCCTGGTCTGCTCGCCTGGGTGGACCTGCGGATCGCCGACATCGGCCAGGCCCATCCCGAATTACCGTGCATCATCGCCCCGGACCAGGGAGCCACCGGAAAATAACTTCGGCTTTTGACCATGCTCTGTGAGGGAGGGGACCGACGAGGTCCTAGCGGAGAAGTTCGCGGTGTTGCTGCCGCATCTGGACGAGCGTCGGCGGCGACTGGTGCTGGGGGCGGATGCCAGGGCGTTGGGGCATGGCGGGATTCGTCTGGTGACCCGGGCAGCGGGGGTCTCGGAGGGCACCGTCTCGCGCGGGGCGGCGGCGTTGGACAGTGGCCAGCCTCCGTCCGGGCGGGTCCGCACGGCGGGCGCGGGCCGCAGACCGCTGCGGGAGAAGGACCCGCGCCTGGTGGACGCGCTGCTCGCGCTGGTCGAGCCCGACCAGCGGGGGACCCGGAGTCGCCGCTGCGATGGACGGTGAAATCGACCCGCATGCTGGCAGGGGGGAGCTGACCCGGTCCGGGCACGTAGTATAGCAGGTCATGTCAACGACCACCAGATGTGCGACAGAGTCGTTTTCTTGACACACCCGCTCCACACGCTCAACCCTGCACCACATGATCAACTTAGGCTACATAACATTGCGTTCAGGGCCGCATCCCACGAACAAACCGACCACACACTCCCACCACCCCAGGAGCGGACTACGAGCCGCTACCAAGCAAACTTGCCGAGACCCTGGGGGCGTGGCCGCCCCGGCCGACGGCAAGCCCCGCCCCGTCGGTTGACCCCACCGCACCACCCCGCGGCGCACCACCTGCCCGTTCTGCCCCGCCGCAGCGGGGCAGAACGGTGGCATTCATCCCGGAACGGCGGTACGATTATCCTTCAGCTGGAGAGAGCAGTGCGGAGGATTTCACAGGTGGGAATCGAGTGGACCAGGGCGACTTCTTCATCAGCTACTGCCAGCGCGACCGGGACTGGGCCGAATGGATCGCCTGGCAGCTACAGGAGGTCGGTTATCGCGTGTTTCTTCAGGCCTGGCATATCGGCCCCGGCCGCAACTGGGTCAGGGGGTGGAGAACTGCCGGCACACGATCGCGGTGCTCTCGCCCGAGTATCTGAATTCCCCGTACTGCCGGGCAGAATGGCAGGCGGCGTTCGAATACGATCCCGAGGGTAACCGCCGTAAGCTCATCCCGGTGCGGATAGCGGAATGCACCCCTACCGGGATACTCCGGCAGGTGGTCCACTTCGACCTCATAGGCCTCGACAACGAGAACGCCGCCCGGGAGCAGCTGCTGCGCAATGTCCGCTCGGCATGGGAAAAGGGCAATCTCACGCCCAAGGAGCCTCCGTACTTCCCCCAGGCCCAGCGCACCGGGATCGCGCCACCGGCCGCGCAACGCCCGATCACCTCACAGCCCGCATTCCCGCCGAAGGTGCCGGAACAGCGCCGGGCGGTCGGCGCCATCCTCACCGCGCTCACGCGGAAGTGGGTCATGCTTCCGACGCTCGCCGCGGCTATGGAG
>NZ_CDWRCM010000010.1:37153-38336 GCF_977927585.1 Frankia sp. CcWB2
CCCCTATCGTCATCGGAATCCCCTTCCAGGTGGCAGACAGCCCTGGTGGAGTGCTGGTCGGCTCACTCGCCGCCGCGCTCATCGCGGCCGTCCCCACCGTTATGCTATTCCCTCCGACGGACCTTACCGCGATGCTGGTGGTTGGCTGGGCCTGCGCGGTGGGCGCAGTCGGGGGGATGGAAATCACCTACGGCCGCACGTGGGCGGTCGTGGCCGAGGTACTGGGCGCGGTGACGCTCTCGGCCATCTTCACCATCGGCATGCGCCTACCCCGCCCAGCACCACCGACCGATCCGGCGCACCCGGCCCCGGCTGCGATCATAGAGTCTGATACTTAAAGTAAATCTGCCATTACTCCGTAGCCCTCGGGGATCAGGTACAAGAGCAAGAATCGGCCATTCTCGGCCCAAGGCGCTCTGCGCGGCATGGTCGGCATGCGACGATCCGGTGGCGGACAGGTGCCCTGGAGCTTGCCCCACGCAAGGCCCGATATCAGCGTCCCACGGATCGAGGAGTCGCCGCGAATGTCCGATACCCGGTCGCGGCTGGGATGGCATCCCACCGCCATCGCCGTCCTAGTGATCCTGACCACCATCGTCCTCGCCTTCATCGGCCAGGTCCTCGGCAAAGGCGGCCGTGGCCAGACTCTCGTGAACACGCCCTCAACGCGGTCGGCGGCACCGACACAGATGCCGCTCGATCCCCCGATGAAGAAGAGGCTGCGTTCGACCACGTGCACGACCGTGCGGATCATCGCCAGCCAGCCCCGCACCTCCTACTCGCAGTACGCGAGCACACTCGCGAAGCTCATCAATGATCCGGCGCTGAACGGCGGCAACGGGTGGCGCGCCTCTCCCGATTCGGACACGAACGGGACGTCCCAGAACCTCAAGAATCTCGGAGTTCCGGAGAACCAGCACTGCACTCTCGCGCCGGCCCAGCTCAATGTGGTGGTGGACGCTCAAAACGGCCGAGGCGACTTCACCGACGGGGCCGTCGAGGGCCTAGGTACTGTCATTAAATAAGTTGATCACTTGATCTGTGTTTAGGATTCCCGTGTGATCGCCTCGGTACGGTTATGTCCGTGGGGGACGTAATGAAGTAACAAATACGTGATCGAGAGCATCATCGCAGGTCACAGGCCTGTGGAGGGTTCGAAACGCGCAAGTTATTTCATTTCGAC
>NZ_CDWRCM010000011.1:0-10489 GCF_977927585.1 Frankia sp. CcWB2
TCCGGAACACTGTGCATTACCACGAAGGTGGCACGTGTGCTCAGTCGAGCAGCTGAACGGACTAGCTGAATGATAATACGCGCACCATTGGGGCTCGGTTGTCCGACGTGAACGAAGTGTGGTCTCTCGGGGGATTGTGCCGGATGACGCGCGGCGCACTACCCGTTCGCCGCGCGTTCCGGCACATTGGCCGCGTTCCGGCACATTGGCAATGAAGCTCTGGTGGTCCGAGCGTGGTCGGGGAAATGGGCGTGGGGTCGTAAGGGCCAATTTAAGATACTTATGCCGTTGTATGAAATATGTCTGCTTCGGTGGGCCGCCGTCGGGGCCGCCGTCGGGGCCGCCGTCGGGGCCGCGGTCTGCCGTGCTCCGGGCTGATCGTGCCTCCCGACGGTCGTACGACGGTCGTACGGTGAACGGGTGAGCCTGTTCGACGCCGATCTCTCCGCTGCTGCCGGGGCTGGTGCCGGGGCGTCCGATGCGTCGGCAGCCGGGACGGCGTCCCGCTCCGCCTCGGGGTTCGCCGGTCCCCGGGATCAGCGTGGCAGCGGTCCGGGGGTGGACCGCGCGGCTCCGCTCGCCGCCCGGCTGCGGCCGCGGACCCTGGACGAGGTCGTGGGCCAGCGACATCTGCTCGGACCGGGAAGCCCGCTGCGCCGGCTGGTCGAGGGGGGCGCAACGACCTCGGTCGTGCTGTGGGGACCGCCCGGCACCGGCAAGACCACGCTGGCGCACATCGTGTCGAGGGCGACCGGGCGACGCTTCCGGGAGCTGTCCGCGGTCACCGCCGGAGTGAAGGATGTCCGCGCCGTCATCGATGAGGCTCGCGAGACGCTGTCAACGTCTGGTGCGCGCACAGTGCTGTTCATCGACGAGGTGCACCGGTTCACCCGGACGCAGCAGGACGCGTTGCTGCCCTCGGTCGAGCGCGGCTGGGTCACTCTGGTCGCCGCCACCACCGAGAACCCCTTCTCCTCCGTGGTCAGCCCCCTGCTGTCCCGGTCGTTGCTGCTGACGCTGGAGCCGCTGACCAACGACGACATCCGCGGGGTGCTGGCCCGGGCGCTGCGCGACCCGCGTGGGTACGACGGGCGGCTGTCGGTGTCCGACGAGGCCCGCGAGCACGTGGTCCGCCTTGCCGGAGGTGACGCCCGCCGGGCCCTCACCAGCCTGGAGGCCGGGGTCGAGGCGCTGCTCGAAGCCCATGAGCGCGAATCCGGACCGGGCGGGAACGCCGGGGCGGGTGCCGATGCCGGGGCGGGTGCAGACACCGAGGCGCTTGTCGACCCGCGGCCACGGCTCGATCTCGACCTGCTGGAGCGGGCCGTCAACCGGGCCGCAGTGCGCTACGACCGGTCCGGGGACCAGCACTACGACGTGATCAGTGCCTTCATCAAGTCGATGCGGGGCGGCGACGTCGACGCGGCCCTCCACTACCTCGCGCGGATGCTGGAGGCCGGCGAGGATCCCCGGTTCGTCGCTCGAAGGATGATCATCCTTGCCAGTGAGGACATCGGCATGGCCGATCCGGGCGCGCTCGGTGTCGCGGTCGCGGCCAGCCAGGCGCTGGAGTTCGTCGGCCTGCCCGAGGCCCGCCTGGCGCTCGCGCAGGCGGTCATCCACCTGGCGCTGGCGCCCAAGTCGAACGCGGTGATCCGGGCGATCGACGCCGCCACCTCGGATGTTCGTGCCGGGCGGGCCGGGCCGGTGCCCGCGCAGCTGCGCGACGCCCACTACCGCGGCGCGCAGCGGGTCGGCCACGGCGCGGGCTACCTGTACCCGCACGACGCCCCCGGCAACGTCGTGCGTCAGCAGTACCCGCCGGACGGGCTGACCTCGACCTACTACTACCAGCCGAGCGGTAACGGCTTCGAGCGCCGCGCGGCCGATCGGGTCCGTGAGCTGCGTGGCGTCGTACGCGGTGACCCACCGCCGTCCCCGGGCTCGTCCCCACCGCCCTCTTCGCCGCCCTCCCCACCGTTCTCCTCGCCGTCCTGACTTCTCTCGTGGGGGCTACCCGTGGCCCCGGTAGCCGTCTCGGTAAGGTCACTCCAGGAGCGTCGGCTGGGTGGCGCCCGCGGCACGGCGGATCGAATCGGGTGGGTGGGACCGGCCCAACGACGATGGAGGCAGGAGCACATATGTCCGGTGGTGCGGTCGCGGGCCTGATCGCGTCGGGCGCGTTCGCGGTGCTCGTCCTCTTCGGCTGTTACGTCCTGCTCAAGCTCGGCAAGATCTTCGATGAGGTCGCGGCCCGGGTACGCCAGACCGGTCTCGCCCTCGACGAGGGAACCGCCCGGGTCCGGCAGGCCGGCGCGACGGTCGACGAGGTCAATCTGGCACTCTCGCACGTCAACAAAGAACTCGACCGGGTCGATGCGATTACGGCGAACGTGCAGTCGATCACGACCAACGTCTCCTCGCTGACATCGTTGTTCGCGGCGACGCTCGGCGGCCCGATGGTGCGTGTCGCGGCGTTCAGCTACGGCGTGCGCCAGGCGGCGGCCAAGCGGACCCGCTCGGAGGTCGAGTCCCGGGTGACGGCCCAGATGAAGGCCGAGAAGGCGGCGCGCCGGTCGGCCGGGCGTGGCGGCCCGCAGCCCGCGGGCGAGAAGACCCCGTCGGTGCCCACGGCCGCCGGCGCGGCGGGCGGGCGTAGGGGAGGCCGGTAGATGTCGAGGATCTTCTATCTCGCTTTCGGGGCGGCGGCCGGCGTCGTGGTGGTGCGCCAGGTGGCGAAGGCCGCAGCCTCCCTGACGCCGACGAGCCTGGCCGGCTCTCTCGTACAGTCGGTACAGGAGTTCCTCGCGGACGTGCGCGAGGCCGCGGCCGAGCGGGAGGAGGAGATCCGTGTCGCGCTCGGCCTCGACGGTGATCCGGACGAAGCAGATCGGGGCGACAAAGCGGACCGAGGCGATGCGGTCGGGGCTGCCCCGCCCCGGGACGCCGCAGCGCAGGCCGCCGGCTCCGGCGCGCCGCGCTACCCCGCTGACCTCGACGACGCCGAACGCACGATGCGGCTCGTCCCCGGCGCCCGGCGGCCCTGAGGACTCCCTCGCCCGCGGGCCGGGGGCACCTGCCCTCACCGCAGCCCGGAAGGCGCGCCCGGCCTACAGCGCGCCACCCCGGGATGTCGAACCTCTTCCCACGAGTCTGGACGACGTGAACCCGATGGACACGGCCGAGATCCGTAGCCGCTTTCTCAACCACTTCGCCCGGCGCGGGCACACCGTCGTCCCGAGCGCCTCACTGGTCGCCCAGGATCCGACGTTGCTGCTGGTCAACGCCGGCATGGTGTCGTTTAAGCCCTATTTTCTCGGGGATCTCCCGGCGCCGTGGCCGCGGGCGACCAGCGTGCAGAAATGCGTGCGGACGGTCGACATCGAGAATGTCGGGCACACCGCGCGGCACGCCTCCTTCTTCCAGATGTGCGGCAACTTCTCGTTCGGCGACTATTTCAAGGCCGAGGCGATCCCGTTCGCCTTCGAGCTGCTCACCGAAGGGTTCGGCTTCAAGGCCGACGACCTGTGGGCGACGGTCTACCTCGACGACGACGAGGCCGAGGGGATCTGGCGCGAGCTGCTGCCCGCCGAGCGTATCCAGCGCCGCGGCAAGGAGGACAACTTCTGGTCGATGGGCGTGCCCGGGCCGTGCGGGCCGTGCAGCGAGATCTACTTCGACCGCGGCTCCGCCTACGGCCGCGAGGGCGGTCCGATCGCGGACGAGGAGCGATACCTCGAGGTCTGGAATCTCGTCTTCATGCAGTACGAGCGGGGCCAGGGCGCCGGGTACGACTATCCGATCGAGCGTGAGCTGCCGGCCCGCAACATCGACACCGGGATGGGCCTGGAGCGGATGGCGACCATCCTCCAGGGCGTCGACAACCTCTACGAGATCGACATCTCCCGGCCGGTGCTCGACGCTGCCGGCCGGCTGACCGGGCGGCGCTACGGCGCGGACCCCGCCGACGACGTGCGGTTGCGAGTGATCGCCGACCACACCCGCACCGCCGCGATGCTGATCTCCGACGGCGTCGTCCCCTCCAACGAGGGGCGCGGCTACGTGCTGCGCCGCATGCTGCGCCGGGCGATCCGCAACGCCCGGCTGCTCGGCGCCCACGAGCCGGTGATGAGTGAGCTGTTCGCGGTCGTCGGCTCGGCGATGGGGACGATCTATCCCGAACTGGTCGACAACGCCGAGACGATCACCGGGGTCGCCGTCGCGGAGGAGCAGGCGTTCGCCGAGACGCTGCGCACCGGCACCACGATCTTCGACACCGCGGCGCGCCAGGCCCGATCCCTGGGCTCGACCATGCTGGGCGGCGAGGCGGCCTTCAAGCTGCACGACACCTACGGCTTCCCCATCGACCTGACGCTGGAGATGGCCGCTGAGGCGGGCCTGTCCGTCGACGAGGCGGGTTTCCACCGGCTGATGGACCGCCAGCGGCAGGCTGCGAAGGCGGACCGGGCCGCGCGGCGGATCGGCAACGTCGACCTGTCCGCGTTCCGGCCGATCCTGGCCCGTTCCGGCCCGACGACCTTCACCGGGTACGAGGAGCTCAGCCGGGCCTCCGGCGTGGTGGGCCTCATCGGCATCGCCGACGGCGCGGGGCTGGCGGCGGCGGGGGAGGGCACCGAGGTCGGGGTCGTGCTCGACGCGACCCCCTTCTACGCCGAGAGTGGCGGCCAGGAGCCCGACCTCGGTCGGCTGCGCTTCGACGGCGGCGAGGTCGAGGTGCTCGACGTCCAGCGGCCCGTGCCCGACCTGGTCCTACACCGGGTGCGGGTGCTCGGCGGCGAGCTGCGGCTTGGCGCGGAGGTGTTCGCGGAGGTGGATGCCGATCGTCGCCGCGCGGTGTCCCGGTCGCACACCGCCACCCATCTCGTGCACACCGCGTTCCGTCGCGCGCTGGGCGAGGGCGCGACCCAGGCCGGTTCGCTGAACTCCCCGGGCCGGCTGCGGTTCGACTTCCACGCCCTCGGCGCGGTGCCGCCGTCGGTGCTCGCCGACGTCGAGGACGAGATCAACGAGGTCGCCCTGCGTGACCTGCCGGTGCGGGCCTTCGTGACCACGCAGGAGGAGGCCCGCCGGCTCGGCGCGATGGCGCTGTTCGGCGAGAAGTACGGCGACGCCGTGCGGGTCGTCGATGTGGGCGACTACGCCCGCGAGCTGTGCGGTGGCACGCACGTCGCGAGCTCCGCGCAGCTTGGCGCGGTGAAGCTGCTGTCGGAGGCGTCGATCTCCGCGGGCACCCGCCGGGTCGAGGGGCTGGTTGGCCTCGACGCCTTCCGCTACCTGGCGCGCGAGCATCTCCTGGTGTCGCAGCTGTCCACCGCGCTGAAGGCCCGTCCGGACGAGCTGGTGGACCGGGTCACCGACATCGTCGGCCGGCTGCGCGACGCCGAGCGGGAGTTGGAACGACTGCGGGCCGCCGCGGTGCTCGCCGGGGCCGGGGCGCTGGCCGAGGATGCCGAGGAGGTGGCTGGCGTCGCCGTGGTCACCGCCGAGGTGCCCGCCGGCACCGCCCCCGACGACGTGCGGCTGCTGGCGCTGGACGTGCGTGGGCGGCTGGCCGGGCGGCCCGCCGTCGTCGCCGTGGCCAAGGCCGACGGGTCGTCGATCGTTGTGGTGACCGACGACGCCGCGCGCGGCCGGGGGCTGCGCGCCGGTGACCTGGTGCGGCAGTCCTGGGCGAGCCTGGGTGGCAAGGGCGGCGGCAAGCCGGACGTGGCCCAGGGCGGCGGGGGGGGCCCACAGCTGGTGCCGGCGGTGTTTGCCAGGCTGCGGGGGCTGGTGGCCGAGCACGCCTCGCGGTGAGCGGCTCGGGCTCCCGGCCCGGGGTGCGGATCGGGGTCGACGTCGGCTCGGTGCGGGTCGGGGTCGCCGCTAGCGACCCCGGCGGCGTGCTCGCGGTTCCGGTGACTACCCTGGCCAGGGATAGACGGGGCAATGCGGACATCGATCGGCTTGTCCTCATCGTCCGGGAGCGGCAGGCTGTAGAGGTCGTGGTCGGCCTGCCCAGACAGATGTCCGGGCAGGAAGGCCGGGCGGTCCGGCTGGTGCGGCAGTACGCCGAGGTACTCGCCGAGCGGATCGCACCCGTCCCCGTGCGTTTTGTGGACGAGCGGCTCACCACGGTTGCGGCTCATCGCAGGATGGCCGAGCGTGGCGTTCGTTCGCGTGCCCGCCGGAGTCTCGTGGATCAGGAGGCAGCCGTGCAGATCCTGCAGCACGACCTGGACAGCCGCCGGGGGAGCGGCGCGCCTGGCGCGATCGGGTGTGCCGCCCCGGTCACGGGTCCGGACGGCGTGGTCCGGGCTCCGGGAGACGACCCCCGGGCCCCGGGCGGTGCCGTCCCGCCGTCGGGCGAGAGGTGACCGGCGGCGACCTCGACGAGATACTCGACGAGGACCCCTACTCGCGTCGCCGTCGGGCCCGCCAGCGCGATGATCGTTACCTGGATGATCGTTACTCGGCTGATCGCTACGCCGACGATCAGTACCCGGACGACCGTGCCGGGGTCGACTGGGACCACCGCGCCTGGGACGACGGCGGCGGCTGGGACGAGCCCGATCCCGACGGCGGCCGGCGCGGTCGCGCGCTGCCGAAGCTCATCGCGGTGCTCGTCGTGGTCGCCGCCCTGCTGGGACTGGGGATCTACGGGGTGGGGAAGGTCGTCGGGCACATCTCGACGGGCGAGCCCGCCGACTACTCCGGCTCCGGCGAGGGCATCGCGGTGGTCCAGATCCCGGCCGGGGCGAGCACTCGCGAGATCGCCGGGGAGCTGCACGACGCGAACGTGACCGCGAGTGTCGCCGCGTTTGTCAAGGCCGCCGCCGCGAACCCGAAGTCGCTGGGCATCCAGCCGGGCACCTACCGTCTGCACACCAGGATGAGCGCCGCCGCGGCGCTCGAGGCCCTGCTCGACCCGGCCTCGTCCGCGCCGTTCAAGTTCGTCATCAAGGAGGGCATGACCGTCCGTGAGGTTCTCACGGCACTGCATGAACGCCTCCCGGGCACGTCGATGGCAGACCTGGAGGCGATCGCGAAGAACCCCACCCAGCTGGGCCTGCCGTCCTACGCGCCGCCGAACCTGCTGGAGGGCTATCTTTTCCCGTCCACCTACGACCTCGTGCCCGGGGCCACGCCCGAGCAGCTGCTGCGCTCCTTCGTCGACCGCTTCAAGCGGGAGACCGCGGCGATCGATCTGGAGGGCAGGGCCGCCGCGATCGGGGTCCTGCCGAAGGACATCGTCACCATCGCCTCGATCATCGAGAAGGAGGTGGCCAACCGCGACGAGGGTCCGAAGGTGGCCCGGGTGATCTACAATCGGCTCAAGGACACGTCGGGGAGATTCGGCCGGCTCGACATGGACTCGACCACTCGCTACGCCACGGACGGGTACGAGGGGCCGTTGACCAGGGAACAACTCTCTCAGAACAACCCGTACAACACACGGGCCGTGAAAGGGTTGCCGCCGGGCGCAATCTCCAACCCCGGCGTCTGGGCGCTGCGGTCGGCGCTGGAACCGGCCGACGGATCGTGGTTTTATTTCGTCTCCATGCCGCAGAGCAAGGTGACGGTCTTCGCCACCACGGAGCGGGAGTGGGAGCAGGCAGAGGCCCAGTACCGGCGTGAAGGGGGCCGTGAGTAGTGCGAGGGAAGCCGCGAGCATGAGGCCGCGAGCATGAGGAGGGCCCGGTAGTGCCGGAGATCGTTCCCGTCGGCACGGCCCCGGCCCGCAGCCGGCCCCCTGAGTGCCATCGTCGGCCCGTGGAACCGTCGGCGACCGTCGCGGCTACCGCGTCGTCGTCGAGCCCCGCCCGCGCCGCCGTGCTCGGGGCACCGGTGGGCCATTCGCTCTCCCCGGTGCTGCATGCCGCCGCCTACGCCAGGCTCGGTCTCGCGGTGACGTACACCGCCGTGCACTGCGACGAGACCGGGCTCGCCGCGATACTCACCCGGGTCCGCACGGATCCGGACTGGGTCGGGCTGTCCCTGACCATGCCGCTCAAGACCGTCGCGCTCGACCTGCTCGACGAGGTGGACGCGACGGCGGCGGTCATCGGCGCCGTCAACACGGTCGTCGTTGGGCCCGCCGGTCGGTTGCGTGGCTACAACACCGACGTGGACGGCATCAGCATGGCGCTGCGCCGGGTGATGCGCGGCGCGGTCCCGTGCCAGCCGCTCGTACTCGGTGCCGGTGGCACGGCCCGCGCCGCGGTCGCGGCGGTCGCCGCGGCGGGCTGCACCCGCCTCGGCGTCGTCGCCCGCCGGCCCGCCGCCGTGGCGGAGGTGACGGAGATCGGGTCGCGGCTGGGCGTCGAGGTCACCGCGCTGCCCTGGGATCTGCTGGCCGCCGGCCTGCCGGCCGGCCCGGATCTGGTCATCTCCACCACGCCCGCCGGCGCGACCGACGGGCTCGCCACCAGACCGTGGTCGCCAGCCTGTCAGCTCGTAGAACTGCTCTATCATCCCTGGCCCACGGCGCTGGCCGCCGCGGCCTACCGACCCGGTGCCCGGGTCGCAGGTGGCCTGGAGATCCTCGCCGCCCAGGCCGTGGGGCAGGTCGAGCATTTCACCGGGCAGGTGGTTCCCGCCAGCGTTCTGCTGGCCGCGGGCCAGGCCGCGCTGGACGAGCGGGCGCAGGCGGACAGGCCCCCGGCGGTGCCGGCGGTGGAGGTCGGCGTGCCGGCCGGCCATGGTTTCGCGGGGAGTGGTCCCCGCGGCCGCGGCGGACCTGCCGGCGGATAGCGGTGCCGGGAGTGGTGCCGGGCGGCGCGCTCAGCGTGTTGATCGCCCTTCCGGCGCTCGCCGCCCTGCCGTTCGGTCGCCGGGTCGTGGCCGGCGTGCCGGCAGTGCCCGGGGAGGCCCCGCACCGGGAGGTGCCCGGGGCGGTGGCGCTCGGTGCCGTGACGGTGCTGGTCGCCACGGCCGTGACCGTCGCCCTGCACGATCATCCGAGCTGGTTGCCGGCCTATGTGTACCTGGCGGTCGTCGGGGTCTGGCTGGCCGTGATCGATCTTCGGGTGCACCGCCTGCCCGACCATCTGGTACTGCCGTCCTATCCGGTGCTTGCCGGGCTGTTCGGCCTCGCCGCGCTGGTCACCGCCGAGCCCGACCGTCTGCTGCGCGCCGGGGTGGCGGCCGCCGCCGTCTGGATGATCTTCCTGGGGGTGCATTGCCTGCCGAGGGCGGGACTTGGGCGCGGCGACGTCAAGGTGTCCGGCCTGCTGGGCGGTGCGCTCGGCTGGCTCGGCTGGCCGAGTGTGGTGTTCGGGCTGTTCGCCGGCGTCGTCCTCGGGGGGCTCTGGGCAAGCGCGCTGCTGGTGGCGGGCCGGGTCGGCCGGCATGACCGCATCGCCTACGGTCCCTTTCTGCTTGCCGGGACGCTGCTCGCCGTCCTCGGCCGCACCGGCTGATCCCGGTTATTCTACTTGATCCATATTATTTTGTTTAATCCCAATCGTCCTATTTAATCCTGATAGTTCCGTTTGATTCCGGTCGTCCTGCCTGATCGCGGTCGTGACCTGGGCGGTGAGCGTGAAAGACTGGAGCCATGGTGCGTTGGCTGACGGCGGGGGAGTCTCATGGTCCCGCCCTGGTGGCGACGGTCGAGGGGCTGCCCGCCGGGATCCGGATAACCAGTTCCGACATCTCCGCCGAGCTGGCCCGCCGCCGGCTCGGGCACGGTCGCGGCGCGCGGATGAGCTTCGAGCGTGACGAGGTCGAGCTGCTCGGCGGAGTCCGCCACGGCGTCACTCTCGGCGGCCCGGTCAGCGTGGTCGTCCGCAACACCGAGTGGCCCAAGTGGGAGCGGGTCATGTCGCCCGACCCGGTCGATCCGGCGGCGCTGGCGGGCCTGAGCCGCGCAGCCCCGCTGACCCGGCCCCGGCCCGGCCACGCCGATCTCGCCGGCATGCAGAAGTACGGGTTCGACGACGCCCGGCCCGTGCTGGAGCGCGCCAGCGCCCGGGAGACCGCCGCGCGGGTCGCGCTCGGCACCGCGGCCAAGGCGCTGCTGCGGCAGGCATACGGCATCGAGGTGATCTCGCACGTCGTCGCGATCGGCGCGGTCGAGGTGCCCCCGGGGGTGCCCGCCCCGACGTCGCTGGCGGCGGTGGATGCGGACCCGGTCCGCTGTGCCGACCAGGCGACCAGCGTGCGGATGGTCGCCGAGATCGACGCAGCCCACGCCGACGCGGACACCCTCGGCGGCATCGTCGAGGTGCTGGCGTATGGCTGCCCGCCCGGGCTCGGCAGCTACGTGCACGGCGACCGGCGCCTCGACGCCCGGATCGCGGGCGAGCTGATGGGCATTCAGGCGATCAAGGGCGTTGAGTTCGGGGACGGTTTCACCACCGCGCGGCGGCGGGGTTCCGTGGCGCACGACGAGATCGAGCCGGCCGGTGCCGGCGGCCGGCGGGTGCGGCGGGCGACTGCCCGGGCCGGCGGGGTCGAGGGCGGCATGACCACGGGCGAGCCGTTG
>NZ_CDWRCM010000011.1:11039-27913 GCF_977927585.1 Frankia sp. CcWB2
CGCGTGCGGGTGGCGATGAAGCCGATCTCCTCGCTGACCAGGCCGTTGTCCACGGTGGACGTGTCCACTGGCGAGGCGGCGGTCGCGATCAACCAGCGGTCCGACGTGTGCGCGGTGCCCGCGGCCGGGGTGGTGACGGAGGCGATGGTCGCCCTCGTGCTCGCCGGCGCGGCGCTGGAGAAGTTCGGGGGGGACTCGGTGGAGGAGACCCGGCGCAATTACGAGGGGTACCTGAAGTCCCTGGTCATCCGCTGATCGGCGGCGGGAATCGGCAGGCGGCGAAGACAGAGGATCATCGTGGGGGAGCCGGCGACGGACGCGTGGGCGGGGCCGATGGCCTGGACGGGGCCGATGGTGGTGCTGGTCGGAGCGCCCGGAGCGGGGAAGACGACGGTGGGCACCCAGCTGGCGCGGCGGTGGGGGGTGGGTTTCCGCGACACCGACGCCGACATCGAGGCGGCGCTCGGCACCACCGTCGCGGACATCTTTCTCGATCATGGTGAGGAGTACTTCCGGCTGGCCGAGCGCCGGGCGGTGGCGGCCGCGCTCGCGGATCATCGGGGGGTCCTGGCCCTTGGCGGGGGAGCGGTGCTCGACGCTGAGACCCGGACCCTGCTGGCCGGGCACCGGGTCGTCTATCTTGAGGTGGGAGTTTCCGACGCGGTGCGGCGGGTGGGCCTCGCCCGGGACCGTCCACTGCTGGTCGAGGGGCCCCGCACGCGGCTCGCCGCCCTGCTCAGGGCACGCCGGCCGCTCTACGCCGAGGTGGCGACGGTGGTCATCGACACCGCGGGGCACGAGCCGGACGAGGTGACCGACCAGGTGGCGGCGGCACTGGGCCCGCTGCTCACGGCGGGCAGCGGACCGGGCGAGGCGGCGGACGCCGCAGGGGGCAGACGGTGAGTATGCAGGTGAAGGCCTCCGACATCGTGCGGATCCCGGTACGGCCGGGCGGCGGGCGTCCCTACGACGTCGTGCTCGGGGCGGGCCTGCTCGGCGAGCTCGCCGAGGCCGTCGCCGGGCGGACCCGCGCCGCGGTGATCCATCCCGGGGCGTTGCGGGCCACCGCGGACGCCGTCGTCGCCGACCTGCGGGAGAACGCGGGCGTGGAGGCGCACGCCATCGAGGTGCCCGGCGGCGAGGAGGCCAAGCAGCTGCGGATCGCCGGCTTCTGCTGGGACGTGCTCGGCCGGATCGGCTTCACCCGGGACGACGTGGTGATCGGCCTCGGCGGCGGCACCGTGACGGACCTGGCCGGGTTCGTCGCCGCGAGCTGGCTGCGCGGGGTGGACGTCGTCCAGGTGCCGACCACCGTGCTCGGCATGGTCGACGCGGCGGTCGGCGGGAAGACCGGCATCGACATCGACGCGGGCAAGAACCTGGTCGGGGCGTTCCACCAGCCGCTCGGCGTGCTGTGCGATCTGGCGGCGCTGGAGTCCCTGCCGGCCGTCGAGGTACGCGCCGGGCTCGCCGAGGTCGTCAAGACCGGTTTCATCGCCGACGCGGCGATCATCGATCTGCTCGACGCCGATCCGACCGGCACCGCGCATCTGCCCGAGCTGATCGAGCGGTCCATCCGGGTCAAGGCCGAGGTGGTCTCCGGCGATCCGCGGGAGGACGGCCGGCGGGAGATCCTCAACTATGGTCACACCCTCGGTCATGCCATCGAGAAGGTCGAGCACTTCAGCTGGCGGCACGGCGCGGCGATCTCGGTGGGCATGGTGTTCGCGGCGGAGCTGTCCCGGCTTGTCGTCGGCCTCGACGATGCCACCGCCGACCGGCACCGCGAGCTGCTGACCCGCATCGGCCTGCCGGTGACCTACCGGGGCGACCGGTGGGCGGCGCTGCTCGACGCGATGCGGGTCGACAAGAAGGCGCGGGGACGGCGGATGCGTTTCGTCGGCCTCGAGGCGCAGGGCCGCACCGTCATCCTGGACAATCCGGATGCTGGCCTGCTGATCGCGGCGTTCACCACCGTCGCCGAGGATCGGTAGACTCGTCGCGGCGGTTTGTAGGATCGCCGCCACGTCCGCGCCCGGTGTCCGCGCCCGGTGGCGGGTCCGGAAGCGGCCTGAGGATGGGGAAGCGGCCTGGGATGGCTGGGATGGCCTGGGGAGCCTGGGGAGAGAGCACCGCGGTCCTCGCACGAGGGTCCGGGTAACGACCACACCCGCCGTCGGCGTACGGCGATGGAAACGGAGAACGCGCGCAGTGGCGACCACCAACGACCTGAAGAACGGCATGACGCTCGACATCGACGGGGTGTTGTGGAACGTCGTCGGCTTCCAGCACGTCAAGCCGGGTAAGGGTGGGGCGTTCGTCCGCACGACCCTGAAGAACGTGCTCACCGGGAAAGTCGTCGACCGCACCTTCAACGCCGGGGTCAAGGTCGACGTCGCGACCGTCGACCGCCGCGAGATGACCTACCTCTACCGGGACGGTGCCGATTTCGTCTTCATGGACAGCGAGTCCTACGATCAGATCCCGATCCCGCCGGATGTCGTCGGCGGGACGGCCGACTACATGCTGGAGAACACCGTGGCCACCGTCGCGCTGCACGACGGCGCCCCGCTCTACGTCGAACTGCCGGCCAGCGTCGAGCTGACCATTTCGCAGACCGACCCGGGGGTGCAGGGCGATCGCTCGACCGGCGGGACGAAGCCGGCCACCCTGGAGACGGGCGCCACCATCAACGTGCCGCTGTTCATCACCAGCGGGGAAAAGGTCAAGGTCGACACGCGTGACGGCCGGTACCTGGGCCGGGTGACGAGCTGAGCGCCAGGTCCAAGGCCCGTAAACGGGCACTGGACATCCTCTACGAAGCGGACGTGCGCGCGAGCGCCGTGCCGGAGATCCTCGCTGCCCGGCTGGCCCAGTCCGATCCACCGGTGTCGGAATACGCCGTCGAGCTGGTCGAGGGGGTCATCGAGCACCGCGGGGAGATCGACGAGCGGATCGTCCGGTACGCCGAGGGTTGGATGTTGGAGCGGATGCCGCCGGTCGACCGCAACATTCTGCGGATCGCCGTGCTGGAACTGCTCTGGCGTCCCGACGTCCCGGATCGGGTCGCCATCGACGAAGCCGTGGAACTGGCGAAGAACCTCTCCACCCACCGGTCGCCGGCGTTCGTCAACGGGCTGCTCGCGAGTCTGGTCGAGGGGAAGAGCCCGGCCACCACGGCCGAGTCGACCGGACGAGGATCGGCGGTGGATTCCATTCCCGGCCAGCCGTCGTAGCGGCGGTCTACCGGGGTTACCCGGTTGCCGGGTTGCCCGGTTACCCTGCTGCCAGGTTACCGGGAGGGAACCGGGATCGGCATTCCCGGTACGTCGCCCAGGCGACGTACCGGGTCCTTCCCCGGATACGTGTGCCGCGGGTGGCGCGGATGCGAGCCGGCGGACTGTGGTACCGGTACCGCGGTACCGGTACCACAGTACCGGAGCGAGGCTAGACGTCGGTCGCCGCGGCGTCCGCGCCCTGCTCCGGAGACAGCACGCCCCAAGAGACGAGCTGCTCGGTGAGCTTGCTCGGCGAGGTGTCGTAGATCACCGCGAGCGAGCGCAGGTCCTCGTACCGGATCGAGAGCGCTCGGCCGTTGTAGTCGCCGCGCTGGCTCTGAATGGTCGCCGCGTACCGGGCGAGCGGACCGCCCTGCTCCTTGGGAACCTGGGAGAGACGCTCGAGGTCGAGGACGATCCGGGGAGACTGCTCCAGCGGAGCGACGGTGGAACCCTCGGGAAGAAGCTCCCCCACCGGAACGCCGTAGAATTCCGCGAGCTCGGAGAGGCGCTGCACGGTGACGGCGCGGTCCCCACGTTCGTAGGAACCCACGACGACGGCTTTCCACCGACCGTGCGACTTCTCTTCGACGCCATGAAGCGAGAGCCCCTGCTGGGTGCGTATCGCGCGCAGCCGAGCACCGAGCGCCTTCGCATAGTCGGACATCGGAGTGCCCACTCCTGTCGTGGTCGATCAGTTGGAACCGGGGCTCGTGCCGCCGGCGGTTACCGATAGTAGTGCCCGCCGGGTTGACGCTCGACACCCGGGGGGGTCGTGTCGCCTCTTTCTTTGTACCACTTTCTGTAGCCCTCTGGTTGCGCCCTATGCCTGAGCGGTGGGAACTTCCGGGTGCCGTCACCGCTGTGGCGACGGCGTCGAACCCAGTGACAAGTAGTGACAACATGATGCTGCGTGGTTGGCGCGGCAATAACGTCCCGCGCTGTCCGGACCGGTGGGCGACCCGTCGTCGCGCTGGGCGCCAGGGGCGGTCGGCGTCCGGAGGCGAGACCCTCACACGTCCTGAGGGCCCTGGTAACGTCGCTGGGACCACTCCTTTAAGGACCGTCCCGTGAGGCGGGGAAGGAGGGATGCCGCGTGGCTCCGGCTGCCGCGAGCGACCCCGCATCGCGCCGTCCCGGCACCGCCCGGGCAGTACTGTCCGCAGACGACATCACCCGGATCGTCAGCCGGATGGCGCATCAGATTCTCGAGAAGACCTCCGGTGGCGCCGGGGTCGTCCTGCTCGGAGTACCCACCCGAGGGGTACCTCTCGCGCACCGGCTGGCACAGCGGGTGCAGGCCGTCGAGGGGGTGCGTCTCCCGGTTGGCTCCCTCGACCCGACCATGTACCGCGACGATCTGCGACTGCGCGGCGTGCGTCCCCTCGAGGTGACCGACATTCCCGAGGGTGGTGTCGACAGTCGTGTGGTGATCCTCGTCGACGACGTCCTCTACTCCGGGCGCACGGTGCGGGCGGCGCTGGACGCCCTGGCCGCCTACGGCCGGCCGCGTGCCGTCCAGCTCGCGGTCCTGATCGACCGGGGCCATCGCGAGCTGCCGATCCGCGCCGACTACGTCGGGAAGAACATGCCGACCTCGCGCCGGGAGTCGGTGGCCGTCCGGCTGCGGGAGATTGACGGCGCCGACGGCGTACTGATCCTCTCGGCCGCCGGGGGGGACGTCGCCGACGGCGCGCTTCCCGGGAACCAGCCATGATCGGGGGGAGTGCCGTGCGGGGAGCACGAGCCGGGTTCGGGGGACGGGTGTGAACCGCCATCTCCTCTCGACCGAGGATCTCTACCGGGACGACGCGCTGCTGGTGCTGGACACCGCTGAACGGATGGCGCGGGTCGCCGAGGCGTCGGTGCGCAAACTGCCGACCCTGCGGGGCCGCACCGTCGTCAACCTGTTCTTCGAAGACTCCACCCGCACCCGCACGTCCTTCGAGGTAGCCGCCAAGAGACTGTCGGCCGATGTGATCAATTTTTCGGCGCGCGGGTCAAGCGTGTCGAAGGGCGAAAGCCTGAAGGACACGGCGCAGACCCTCGAGGCGATGGGCGCCGACGCCGTGGTCTGCCGGCATGCCGCGAGCGGCGCGCCGCACCGACTGGCCTCCTGGGTGCGCGGCAGCGTGGTGAACGCGGGAGACGGCACCCACGAGCACCCGACCCAGGCCCTGCTCGACGCCTTCACCATGCGCCGCCGGCTCGGCCGGATCGACGGCCTCGCCGTCACCATCGTCGGCGACGTGCTGCATTCCCGGGTAGCGCGATCGAACGTGTGGCTGCTCGCCACGCTGGGCGCGACGGTGACCGTCGTGGCCCCGCCGACGTTGTTGCCCCTCGGGATCTCCTCGTGGCCGGTCGAGGTGTCGTACGACCTCGACGCCGTGCTGCCCAAGAGCGACGTGGTGATGATGCTGCGGGTCCAGCGGGAGCGGATGTCCGCGGCCTTCTTCCCGACCGAACGGGAGTACAGCCGGCGCTACGGGCTGGATGCCGACCGGGCGGAGATGTTGCCCGGCCACGCCCTGGTGATGCATCCCGGCCCGATGGTACGCGGGATGGAGATCGCCTCCCGGGTCGCCGACTCCGCCCGGTCGACAGTCGTGGAACAGGTTGCGAACGGGGTGAGCGTGCGGATGGCCGTGCTGTACCTGCTGCTGGGTGGTTCCGGGGAGGTCTCATGACGACGCCCGCGGCGGAGACGCCGGGAGAGACGCCGGTGGGGACGCCGACGGGGACCTCCTGGGTCCTGCGGCGGGTCCGCCCGCTCGGCGGGGACCCTGTCGACGTCGTCCTCGCGGGCGGGGTGGTGGCCGCCTGGCGACCGGCCGGCTCCACGCACGCCGGGGCCGGGGGACTGCCCGCCGGCACCACCGTGCTGGGCACGGACGGGCTGATCCTGCTCCCCGGCCTGGTCGACCTGCACACTCACCTGCGGGAACCCGGCCGGGAGGACGCCGAGACGGTCGCCTCCGGCACCCGCGCCGCGGCCCTCGGTGGCTACACCACCGTGTTCGCGATGGCGAACACCAATCCGGTCGCCGACACCGCGGGGGTCGTCGAGCAGGTGTGGCGGCTCGGCCTGGATGCGGGTCACTGCGACGTCCGGCCGGTCGGCGCGGTCACCGTCGGGCTTGCCGGCGAGCGACTCGCCGAACTCGGCGCCATGGCCTCCTCCGCGGCGGGCGTGCGGGTCTTCTCCGACGACGGGCACTGCGTGTCGGACGCGCTGCTCATGCGCCGGGCGCTGGAGTACGTCAAGGCGTTCGACGGGGTGATCGCCCAGCATGCGCAGGAACCGCGACTGACCGAGAACGCCCAGATGAACGAGGGCACGGTGGCCGCCCGGCTGGGGCTGCCGGGGTGGCCCGCGGTCGCCGAGGAGGCGATCATCGCCCGGGACGCGCTGCTGGCCGGGCACGTCGGCTCCCGGCTGCACGTCTGTCACGTCTCCACCGCCGGATCGGTGGAGATCATCCGGTGGGCCAAGGCGAAGGGCTGGAACGTCACCGCCGAGGTGACCCCGCACCACCTGCTGCTCACCGACGACCTGGTCTGCTCGTTCGACCCGGTCTACAAGGTCAACCCGCCGCTGCGCACCGCCGCCGACGTCGCCGCGCTGCGCGCCGGGCTCGCCGACGGCACGATCGACTGCGTCGCCACCGACCACGCCCCGCACGCGCTGGAGGACAAGGAGACGGAGTGGGCCGCCGCGCGTCCCGGCATGCTCGGTCTCGAGACGGCGCTGTCGGTGGTCATCGAGACGATGGTCATCCCGGGCCGGTTGGACTGGGCCGGGGTCGCCGAGCGGATGGCACTGGCCCCGGCGAGGATCGGTGGCCTGCCGCGAACCGCGACCGAGGTGTGGAGTTCCATAGCAGTGGGCGCGCCCGCGACCGTCACCCTGCTCGACCCGGCGCCGTGGCGGATGGTCGAGCCGGACGCGCTCGCCAGCCGCAGCCGCAACACGCCCTATGCGGGCCGGTCGCTGCCGGGAACGATCCGCGCCACGTTCCTGCGGGGACGGCCCACCGTGTTCGACGGGAAGATCGTATGATTGTTTCGCGCGCCGCATCCCTGCAGGCTGCCGGGCCCGCCGTCGCCTTGGACCGGGCGCCGGACCGCCTGGGGCTGCACCTGCTTCTCCTGCTCGGTCTGTTGCTGGTGTTCGTCGCGGTGGTCGGTTCGATGCGACGGGCGTGGCGCAACCGGGCCGAGCGTCAGGAGGAGGACCTTCCCGAGCTGCCCGTCCCGCCGGCGGAACCGGGCACGGTGTTCGCCGCTCCGCTGCGCGGGATGTACCTCGGCACCGTCGACGCCGGGCACTGGCTGGAATGGATCGCCGCCCGCGGGCTGGGCGGGCGGGCCGGCGGCTACGTCAGCGTGTACGAGACCGGGGTGCGGGTGGACCGCCCCGGGGAGGCGTTCTGGATCCCGCGCGAGGCCGTCCGCGGTGCCCGGCTGGAGCGGGCGCACGCCGGCAAGGTTTCCGCTCCCGGGCGTCTGATCGTCATCGCGTGGTCGTTCGGCGGGCACGAGCTGGAGACCGGTTTCCGTGGCGAGGACCGCGCCCGTCAGCCCAAGGTCGTGCGCGCCGTCCACGACCTGATCGGCCCCCCGCCCGCGCATCTGGCACCGGGCGACGTCACCTCACCGCACGCGGTACCGCGGATCCGCCCGCGGATCCGCCCGCGGATCCGCGGGCGGGCCATCGCGCCCGGCCCCGGGACGGTGGGCCGGCCCGGGCAGCGACCGGGTTCCGGACAGCCGACCGAGGAGATGCCGGCGATCCGGACCGGCCCTCGGCTGCGTTCCCGGGGGGAGCGGGCCCAGGCCCGCGGCGAGCAGGCGGTGCCCGCCGACCGGCGGCCCTACGCGGAGCGGTGGCGCTCGGACCAGCGACTCCCCGATCGGCGACACCCGGATGAGGGTCACCCCGACCCGCGCCGCCCCGACTCGCGCCATCCCGATCAGCGGCCGGCGGATCCGGGATCGGGCCCCGGGTGGGTGCACCCGGGACAGCTTGATCAGTCTGACCCCGGCTGGTCGTCGGTTGACCCGTTGACCTCACCGCTCGGTGAGGTCAACAGGCTGAAGGAGGATCGGTGAGCACTCCCACCACGACGCCGACGCGAGCGGTCCTGATGCTGGAGGACGGTCGCAGCTTCGTCGGCGAGGCGTACGGGGCGATCGGCGAGACCTTCGGCGAGGCCGTGTTCTCCACCGGGATGACCGGCTACCAGGAGACGCTGAGCGATCCGTCGTTCCACGGCCAGGTCGTCATCATGACCGCCCCGCACATCGGCAACACCGGCGTCAACGACGAGGACTACGAGTCCGAGCGGATCCAGGTCGCCGGGTTCGTCGTGCGTGACCCCGCCCGGCGGGCCTCCAACTGGCGCGCCCGGGGCACGCTTGACGACGAGCTGGCCGCGGCCGGCGTGGTGGGGATCAGCGGGATTGACACCCGGGCGCTGACCCGTCACCTGCGTGAGCTCGGCTCGATGCGGTGCGGGATCAGCAGCGTGCTCGACGCCGACGCCGACGCCGATGGTGGCCCGGTCGGCACGGGCCCGGGTTCCGGCGCGGACGGCGAGCGGGCGGCGGCGCTCGACGCCCTGCTCGACCGGGTCCGCGCCTCCCCGGAGATGCTCGGCGCGGATCTTGCGCCCCGGGTCTCCACCCCTACCCCCTATGTGGTGGAGGCGGTGGCGGGCGCCGCGCTGTTCAAAGTCGCCGCGCTCGATCTCGGCATCAAGCGCGCGACGCCGGCCGCCATGGCCGCGCTGGGCTGCGAGGTGCACGTGCTGCCGGCCCGCACCATCGGCGAACAGCTGCTGGCGCTCGAACCGGACGGGGTGTTCCTGTCGAACGGTCCCGGCGACCCGGCGGCGGCGGACTACGCGGTTGACGCGCTGCGGACGGTGCTGCGGGCCGGTGTCCCGGTGTTCGGGATCTGTTTCGGGCACCAGCTGCTGGCCCGCGCTCTCGGCTTCGAGACGTACAAGCTCACCTACGGCCACCGCGGCGTGAACCAGCCGGTCGGGGACATGGCGACCGGGCGGATCGCGGTCACCAGCCAGAACCACGGGTTCGCCGTGCGGGCGCCGCTGACCGGGGTGACCGACACCCCGTTCGGCCGGGTGGTGGTCAGCCACCGCGGCCTCAACGACAACGTCGTCGAGGGATTGGAGTGTCTGGACGTGCCGGCCTTCAGCGTGCAGTTCCATCCGGAGGCCGCGCCGGGGCCGCATGATGCCTCCTCGTTGTTCGAGCGGTTCCGCGCTTTGATGGCGGACACCCGGGAGCGTGGCGAGAGATCTGTCGGGAGTGAACGATGAGTGGTTCGACGAGCCAGGGGTCCCCGCGGGTCAGGAGCGCAGCGAGCGATCCGCGGGAAAGGCTGAGCAGTGTCCTGGTCCTCGGCTCCGGGCCGATCGTGATCGGCCAGGCGTGCGAGTTCGACTATTCGGGTACCCAGGCCTGCCGGGTGCTGCGCGCGGAGGGCCTGCGGGTCATCCTGGTCAACAGCAACCCGGCGACGATCATGACCGATCCGGGGATCGCGGACGCGACCTACGTCGAGCCGATCACCCCGGACATCGTCGCGAAGATCATCGAACGGGAGCGGCCCGACGCGATCCTCGCCACCATGGGGGGCCAGACCGCGCTGAACACCGCCGTCGCCCTGCACGACGCCGGTGTCCTGGACCGCTTCGAGGTCCGTCTGATCGGCGCGAACATCGACGCGATCCGCGCCGGGGAGGACCGTCAGGCGTTCAAGGACATCGTCGCCGCGGTCGGCGGCGAGACCGCGCGCAGCGCCATCTGCCACACCGTCGCCGAGTGCCTGGCCGCCGGGGAGGAGTTCTCTTACCCGGTGGTCGTGCGACCCAGCTTCACCCTCGGCGGCGCCGGCAGCGGCTTCGCCCATGATTCCGGCGAGCTGCGCCGGATGGCGGCGGACGGACTGGCCGCGAGCCCGTCGACCGAGGTGCTGGTGGAGGAGTCGGTCCTCGGCTGGAAGGAGTACGAGCTCGAGCTGATGCGCGACCGCGCGGACAACGTGGTCGTGGTCTGCTCGATCGAAAACGTCGACCCGATGGGGGTGCACACCGGCGACTCGATCACGGTGGCGCCGGCGATGACCCTGACCGACCGCGAGTACCAGCGCATGCGGGACATGGCGATCGCGGTGATGCGGGCCGTCGGCGTCGACGCCGGCGGCTGCAACATCCAGTTCGCCGTCGACCCGGCGACGGGCCGGCAGGTGGTCATCGAGATGAACCCCCGGGTGTCGCGGTCCTCGGCCCTGGCCTCGAAGGCGACCGGCTTCCCGATCGCGAAGATCTCGGCGAAGCTCGCGCTCGGGTACACCCTCGACGAGATCCCCAACGACATCACCCGCACCACGCCCGCGGCCTTCGAGCCGGCGCTGGACTACGTCGTGGTGAAGGTGCCGCGGTTCGCGTTCGAGAAGTTCCCCGGTGCCGACCCGACGCTCACGACGACGATGAAGTCCGTCGGCGAGGCGATGGGGGTTGGCCGCAGCTTCGCCGAGGCGCTGCAGAAGGCGCTGCGCTCGATGGAGGCCCCGGGCTCGGTGTTCTCCTTCGTCCCGCCCGAGGCGGACGCCGCCGACCTGCTGGAAGCCGCGCGGGTTCCCCACGACGGCCGGTTGCGTACCGTCCAGCAGGCGCTGCTCGCCGGCGCGGATCCCGACGAGGTCACCCGGGTCACCGGGATCGACCCGTGGTTCGTCGACCAGCTCGTCTTCCTCAACGAGACCGCGGCGACGATCAGCCGCAATCCGGCGGGCATCCGGCGGGCCAAGCGAGCCGGGTTCTCCGACGCCCAGCTCGCCGAGATCCTCGGCACCTCCGAGGACGTGGTCCGGGCGTTCCGCCACCGCACCGGCATCCGGCCGGTGTTCAAGACCGTCGACACCTGCGCGGCGGAGTTTGCCTCCGAGACCCCGTACCACTACTCCGCTTACGACGCCGAGACCGAGGTCGCGCCGAGCGAACGGCCGCGGGTGATCGTGCTCGGCAGCGGGCCCAACCGCATCGGCCAGGGCATCGAGTTCGACTACGCCTGTTGCCATGCGGTGATGGCGCTCTCCGGCGCCGGCTATGAGACCGTCATGGTCAACTGCAACCCGGAGACGGTGTCCACCGATTACGACACCGCCGACCGGCTCTACGTCGAGCCGTTGACGGTCGAGGACGTGCTCGAGGTCGTCCACGCCGAGCAGCAGGCCGGGCCGCTCGCCGGGGTGATCGTCCAGCTCGGTGGGCAGACCCCCCTCGGCATCGCCGCGGCGCTGGCCGAGGCGGGCGTGCCCGTCGTGGGCACCCCGCCGAAGGCGATCCATCTGGCTGAGGACCGCGGGCTGTTCGGGCGTGTGCTGGCCCGGGCGGGCCTGCCCTCGCCGCCGCACGGGGTGGCGACCTCTTTCGCCGAGGCGCGCACGGTGGCCGAGCGGATCGGGTACCCGGTGCTGGTGCGGCCGTCCTACGTGCTCGGCGGGCGCGGCATGGAGATCGTCTATGACGACACGATGCTGCGCGACTACATCGATCGGGCCACCGCCATCTCCCCGGAACATCCGGTGCTCGTCGACCGGTTCCTCGACGACGCGGTGGAGATCGACGTCGACGCCCTCTACGACGGGGAGACGCTCTACCTCGCCGGGGTGATGGAGCACATCGAGGAGGCCGGGGTCCATTCGGGCGACTCGGCCTGCGTCCTGCCGCCGATCACGCTGGGCCGTTCGGAGCTCGACCGTATCCGGGCGTCCACCGAGGCGATCGCGAAGGGCGTCGGGGTGCGGGGCCTGCTCAACGTCCAGTACGCCCTGCAGTCCGATGTGCTCTACGTCCTGGAGGCCAATCCCCGGGCGTCGCGGACCGTGCCGTTCGTCTCCAAGGCCACCGCGGTGCCGCTGGCCAAGGCCGCTGCCCGGGTGATGCTCGGCGCGACCATCGACGAGCTGCGGGCCGAGGGCCTGCTGCCGCGCTCCGGCGATGGCGGCACCCTGCCGCTGGACTCGCACATCTCGGTCAAGGAGGCCGTGCTGCCCTTCGGGCGCTTCCGGGACGCCGGTGGCCGCGGCGTCGACACCGTCCTCGGGCCGGAGATGAAGTCGACCGGTGAGGTGATGGGCATCGATGATGGCTTCGGTACAGCCTACGCCAAGTCTCAGGCCGCCGCATACGCCTCGCTGCCCACCTACGGCCGGGTGTTCGTCTCCGTGGCCAACCGGGACAAACGGGCGATGGTTTTTCCGATCAAGCGGCTCGCGGATCTCGGTTTTGTCGTTTACGCCACCGAGGGGACCGCGGACGTGCTGCGGCGCAACGGGGTTAAGGCGGTCGTCCTCGGTAAGCACTGGGCCCCCACCGAGGGGCTACTCGACTGTGTCGAGATGATCACATCCGGGCAGATCGACCTCGTCATCAACACCCCGTGGGGCGTCGGCCCGCGCCTGGACGGCTATGAGATCCGCACGGCCTGCGTGAGTGCCGGGGTTCCGTGCATCACCACGATCCAGGGTGCGGCGGCCTGTGTTCAGGGCGTGGAAGCGATGGTACGGGGGGAGCTGGGGGTCCGATCGTTGCAGGAATACCACGCGGCGCTGCGGCAGGCGTGGGGCGGGGGACAACCGGGCGGCTCGCCGCCCGGATCCTCCGGCTCTGTGGCGCCTGAGTCTGTGGCGCCTGAGTCTGTGGCGCCTGAGTCTGTGGCGCCCGAGTCTGCCGCACTCGGACCGGCGGCCAGGACGAGCAGATGAGCGCCGGCCGGAGGAGCTCCGACGGGAGGAGTGCCGCCGCGCCCCGCTTCACCCCGCCGCGGGGCCGGGCGCCGCTGGCGGTCGCGCTGGATGCCCCGGACGCCGCGACCGCGCTGCGCTGGGCTGCCGCGGTCGCCCCCACCGCGGCCGTGCTAAAGATCGGTCTGGAGCTGTTCTACCGGGAGGGCCCGGCAATCGTGACGGCGCTGCGCGCGGCCGGCGTGCTCGCCGGGGCCGGCGGCGCGACGCACGCCGCGGGCGGCGCCGGAAGCGCCCCGGAGTTGTTCCTCGATCTCAAACTGCACGACATTCCCGCCACGGTCGCCGGGGGAATGCGCTCAATCACCCCGTTGGGCCCTCGTTTCGTGACCGTGCATGCGGCTGGGGGGGCGGCGATGATACGTGCGGCGATCGAGGCGGCCCCGGATGTCGAGGTAGCCGTCGTGACCGTACTCACCTCGCTGGATGTGGCGGCGCTCAGCGCGATCGGGCTCGCCGGCCCCCCTTCCGACGCCGTCCGCAGGCTTGCCGTGCTTGCGGTCGAAGCCGGTGCGCGCACCCTCGTGTGCAGTCCGCGGGAGGTGCGAATGGTCCGTATGGAGCTTGGTAGCAATGTGACTCTCATCACCCCAGGAGTGCGACCGGGGGGGGCGGAAACCGGCGATCAGGCCCGAACCGCGACGCCGGAAGCTGCCCTTGTGGGGGGTTCTGACCTGGTCGTGGTGGGTCGCCCAATCACCGGTGCGCCCGATCCCGGGGTCGCCGCGAGGGCCGTCGCCGCAGGTCTCGGCGCTGCCAGCAGGGTTGTTGACCTGCTGTGACGCCGAGGGGACTAGGGTGTGTTCGTCCTGGTGCGGTACGAAGCGGTACGGTGGGGCCGCCGTAGACCGAAAGGGTGCGGCACGAGTGGGCCACCCCTTTCGTCCGTCAAAGCCTTCTCTTGTGCTGACAATATGTTCGCATCAGAGTGTTATGGCCAAGGCTGGACTGAGGAGCCCCTTCCTCGCTAGTTTGCGCGGCGCGATCACCGAATTGAGGAGGCGTACCCGTGCCCCTGCCGCCCCTAACGCCCGAGCAGAGGGCCGCCGCCCTCGAGAAAGCAGCGTTGGCTCGTAAGCAGCGTGCGGAACTCAAGGAGCGGTTGAAGAAGGCGGAGACCACTCTGGCCGCCGTCCTGGAACAGGCCGAGGCTGATGAGGTCGTCGGCAAGATGAAGGTTTTGGCTGTTCTGGAGTCGCTTCCCGGAGTGGGGCGCGTACGCGCCCAGAAGATCCGGGAACGGCTCGGGATCAGTCCGACCCGCCGGCTGCGGGGACTCGGCGCCAAGCAGCGTGCCGCACTCCTCGAGGAGTTCGGCATGGCCTGATCCGGTGGGGTGGGAAACCACTCCGCCAACCCGGATCATGGTTACGGCGGGTAGCGGCGTTGACGGGAGGGTGGCGTCACTCACATTCTTCCGGCGATGTCGCCCTTCCTTCCGGTCGGATCGGGGGCGGCATTCTTTACCTCCCCCGATCCGACCGTCCCTGGGAAACCAGTCCCGTCCTCGTGTCCTTCGGGGACTGATGACCGTGCGCGCCGACTGACCGAGAGGTCCTATCGTGGTGCCCGTGGGTCTTACAGTGCTGTCCGGGCCGTCCGGAGTCGGGAAGGGCACCGTCGTCGCGGCAGTCCGGGAACGTCACCCCGAGGTCTGGGTCTCGGTCAGTGCCACCACGCGGCCACCGCGTCCGGGTGAGACCGACGGTGTCGAGTACCACTTCGTCGACGCCGAGGAGTTCGCCCGGATGGTCAAAGCCGGGGAGTTCGTCGAGCACGCGATGTTTGCCGGACACGCCTA
The DNA here is from genome assembly GCF_977927585.1 of Frankia sp. CcWB2. Lineage (NCBI taxonomy): Bacteria > Bacillati > Actinomycetota > Actinomycetes > Frankiales > Frankiaceae > Frankia > Frankia sp. CcWB2. Next base: position 25,957 of record NZ_CDWRCM010000011.1, read on the forward strand.
CGGCACCCCCCGCCGCCCGCTTCTCGAAAGGCTCGCCGCAGGTGTGCCTTGCCTGCTGGAGATCGAGCTGCTGGGCGCCCGGCAGGTGCGCTCGGCGATGCCACAGGCCCGTTTCGTCTTCCTCGCCCCGCCCACCTTCGACGAGCTTGTCCGTCGGCTGACCGGTCGGGGGACCGAGTCACCCGAGGTCATCGCCCGCCGGCTGGACCGGGCGCGCATCGAACTCGCGGCCGAGACGGAGTTCGACGACGTGATCGTGAATGACGACGTGCGGTCCGCGGCGGCCCGCTTGGTAGCATTGATGATCGGCTCGTAGGTCCGGCCCACCGGTCGCCCGCGCAGCCGACATCTCCGTACAGCCTCCTCCGCGCAGCCCGCCCTGCCCCGCGCAGCCTGCGCTCTGCACTGTCCGGACGGCGCAGCCGCCTCGGACGTCCCATTCCGGAAGGACATCGTGGCCGGTACCGTCGCCCATCCCGAAGGCATCACCAACCCCCCCATCGACGAGCTCCTCGAGGCGACCGACTCGAAGTACAGCCTGGTCATCTACGCGGCGAAGCGAGCTCGTCAGATCAACGCCTACTACTCGCAGCTCGGTGAGGGTCTGCTGGAGTACGTCGGCCCGCTGGTCGAGACGACCAACGCGCAGGAGAAGCCGCTGTCGATCGCGCTGCGTGAGATCAACGCCGGCCTGCTCACCCACGAGACCGTCACCGACAGCCTCCCGCCGGTCTCCTGATATAGGACGATGACCGAGATGCCCGACGCCGAGATGCCTGACGCTGAGATGCTCGACGCTGAGCGATCCGGCACCGGGCCGTCCGGCACCGGGCCCGGCCCTCGGCGTCCCCGGGTCGTGCTCGGTGTGGCGGGCGGCATCGCCGCCTACAAGGCGGTGGAGGTGCTCCGCCGGTTCACCGAGTCCGGCCACGAGGTCCGGGTGGTGCCCACGCCGTCGGCGCTGAGGTTCGTCGGCGCGACGACCTGGGCGGCGCTGTCGGGGAACCCGGTCACCACGGACGTGTGGGACGACGCGGACGAGGTCGCCCATGTCCGGATCGGCCGCGAGGCCGACCTCGTCCTCGTCGCGCCGGCCACCGCGGACCTGATGGCCCGCGCGGCCGCCGGGCGCGCCGATGACCTGCTCACCGGCACCCTGCTGACGGCGACCTGCCCGGTCGTCTACGCGCCGGCGATGCACACCGAGATGTGGCAGCACCCGGCCACCCGGGCGAACGTGGCGACCCTGCGGGCGCGGGGAGCGGTGGTGGCCGAGCCGGCGGTGGGCCGGCTGACCGGCGCCGACTCGGGTCCGGGCCGCCTGCCGGAGCCGGCGGAGATCGCCGCGCTCGGCATGGCGGTGCTGGCCCGGGGCGCGGCCGGGGTGCGGCCCGATCTGGCCGGCCGACATGTCCTGGTCACGGCCGGCGGCACCCGGGAGTACCTCGACCCCGTCCGGTTCCTCGGCAACGCCTCGAGCGGCCGTCAGGGGTACGCCGTGGCCAGGGCGGCCGTGGCGCGGGGAGCCTCCGTCACGGTGGTGGCGGCGAACGTCGCGCTGCCCGAGGTCGCCGGCGCCCGCACGATCCCGGTCACCTCCGCGGCGCAGCTGCGCGATCGGGTCCACGAGGTCGCGCCCTCGGCGGACGTGGTCGTCATGGCGGCCGCGGTCGCCGACTTCCGCCCCGGGGCGCCACAGGCCTACAAGATCAAGAAGGAGTCTGCGGCCCCGGGCTCCATCCCGCTCGTGGCGAATCCCGACGTGTTGGCCGAGCTGCTGGCGAACCGCCAGCCCGGTCAGGTTCTCGTCGGTTTCGCCGCCGAGACCGGCGGCCCCGGCGGGGGGGTACTCGACCACGCCCGGGCCAAACTGGCGCGCAAGCCGGTCGACCTGCTCGTGGTCAACGAGGTCGGCGCCGGCCTCGGATTCGAGGTGGAACACAACGCCGCCGTGGTA
>NZ_CDWRCM010000011.1:28191-33115 GCF_977927585.1 Frankia sp. CcWB2
CTGGACCCCCGCGGTGGCGAGACGGCCATCGAGCGCACGAGCAAGGACCTCCTCGCGCATCGGATCCTCGACCTCGTGGTCGGCCTTACGGCCGATCGGACCGATGGAACGCCCGCCGAGGCGCTGCGTGTACCCCTCGCGGCACCTCGGTAAGCTTCGTCGGAATCAACCGGATCACCCAGGGGGTTAGTCCAGTGGCGACGCGCCTGTTTACGTCCGAGTCCGTCACCGAGGGGCATCCGGACAAGATCGCCGATCAGATCAGCGACTCGATTCTCGATGCCATGATCAAGGATGACCCGAAGAGCCGGGTCGCCGTGGAGACACTCATCACGACGGGTCAGGTCCACGTCGCCGGCGAGGTCACCACAAAGACCTACGTCGACATCGCCTCCGTCGTCCGCGAGCGCATCCTGGAGATCGGTTACGATTCCTCCAAGAAGGGCTTCGACGGCGCGTCCTGCGGCGTCAGCGTGTCGATCGGCGCGCAGTCCCCGGACATCGCCCAGGGCGTCGACACGGCGCACGAGACCCGCGTCGAGGGTTCCGCCGACGACGAGTTCGACCGGCAGGGCGCCGGCGACCAGGGCCTGATGTTCGGGTTCGCCTGCGACGAGACCCCTGAGCTCATGCCGCTGCCGATCGCGCTGGCGCACCGCCTCGCCAGGCGGCTGTCCGCGGTCCGCAAGGAGGGCCAGGTCGGCTACCTGCGCCCGGACGGTAAGACCCAGGTGACCATCGAGTACGTCGACGGGAAGCCGGCCCGGCTCGACACGGTCGTCGTCTCCTCCCAGCACGCCGCCGATATCGATCTGGACACCCTGCTCGCGCCGGACATCGCCGAGTACGTCGTCGAGCCGGAGCTGGCCCTGCTCGAGATCGCCACCGAGGGGCGCCGGCTGCTGGTCAACCCGACCGGCCGGTTCGAGATCGGCGGCCCGATGGGTGACGCCGGCCTGACTGGCCGTAAGATCATCGTCGACACCTACGGCGGTTACGCCCGCCATGGCGGTGGCGCCTTCTCCGGCAAGGACCCGTCCAAGGTCGACCGCTCCGCCGCGTACGCGATGCGCTGGGTCGCCAAGAACGTCGTCGCCGCGGGTCTCGCCAGCCGCTGTGAGGTCCAGGTGGCGTACGCGATCGGCAAGGCGCAGCCGGTCGGCTTGTTCGTGGAGACCTTCGGCACCGGAACCGTCCCGGACATCCAGATCCAGGACGCGGTGACGAGCGTGTTCGACCTCCGTCCCGCAGCGATCATCCGGGATCTGGACCTGCTGCGGCCGATCTACGCCCAGACGGCCGCCTACGGCCACTTCGGTCGCCCCGAGCTCGATTTCACCTGGGAGTCCACCGCACGCGCCGAGGCTCTCCAGCGCGCCGTCAAGGGCTGACCCGACGCTCGTCTCCCGCCCCCGCGGGACCCCTGCCACGCGGGTCCCGGGAGCGGATCGGGAGATCGGGGAGGTCGTGTCCCGCCGGTCGCCGTCCCGGCGAGGGAACGGGGTCGGAGGATGAACGGGGTCGGAGGATGTCGTAGGCGGCTGGTACGAATGCCGTCATGACCGAGCACCCCGGCACCCTCCCCGGCCTCAGCCCGTCAGCGGCCGGCCCGGGGGGTGCCCGGTCGGGGGCTTCGCGGTCAGGGGCTTCGCGGTCGGGAATTTCGCGCTCCGCGGGTCCCGGTTCGCCGCGGCCGCTCGCCGCGCGGCTGCCGGTGGCGCGGGTTGCCGTCGACACTCCGCTCGCCCATCTCGACCGCCCCTTCGACTACCTCGTGCCGGCGGACCTGGCTGACCTGGCGGTGCCGGGGTCCCGGGTCCGGGTCCGGTTCGCGGGCCGGCTGGTCGACGGGTTCGTGCTGGAGCGTCGCGAGAGTTCCGACCATTCCGGTCAGCTCGCGCCGCTGGCCCGGTCGATCTCGCCGGAGCCTGTGCTGTCCGAGTCCGTCGCGAAACTCGCCCGCGCGGTTGCCGATCGTTACGCCGGCACGCTGGCCGACGTCCTCCGGCTCGCCGTGCCTCCCCGCCACGGCCGGGCGGAGGTTGTCTCACCGAGGCTTGAGGCTGTGCCGCCGGGGCTTGAGGCTGTGCCGCCGGAACCCGGCGAGTGGGGCCGCTATCCCACGGGTCCGTCGATGCTCACCGCCCTGGCTGCGGGCAGGTCACCGAGGGCGGTCTGGTGGGCCCCGCCCGGCCCCGCCTGGCCGGAGATGATTGCCACCGCGGCCGCCGCTACGGCGGCGTCCGGTCGCGGCGTACTCGTCGTCGTACCCGATCATCGTGATGTCGATCGGGTCGAGGCGGCGATGGTCGCCGCGGTCGGTCGGGAGACCACCATCGCACTGCGGGCCGATCTAGGCCCGGCCCGGCGGTATCGCGCGTTCCTCGCGGTCAGCCGCGGACAGGCGCGGGCGGTGGTGGGTACCCGCGCGGCGATGTTCGCGCCCGTGGCCGAGCTCGGCTTGGTGGTGGTGTGGGATGACGGTGACGACCTGCATGCTGAGCCGTTGGCCCCGTACCCGCACGCCCGAGACGTCGCCGTCCTGCGCTCCCGGCTCCAGGGGTGCGCGCTCGTGATCGGCGGGTTCTGCCCGTCGACGGATGCCGAGGCGCTGGTGCGCACGGGGTGGGCGCACCCGGTGGTGCTGCCCCGGGAGCAGGTACGCGCGCTGGCTCCCCGGGCCGAGGCCACCGGCTCCGACCTCGAACACGCCCGTGATCCCGCAGCCCGGGCGGCGAGGCTGCCCTCCCTCGCGGTGCGGACCGCCCGGGATGCGCTGGCGGCCGGTCTGCCGGTACTGGTCCAGGTGCCGAGGAGGGGATATCAGCCGTCACTGGCCTGCGCGGCCTGCCGGCGGCCCGCCCGGTGCCCGCGCTGTCAGGGGCCGCTGGGCCGGGCGGCGGGCGGTGGTGCGCTCTCCTGCCGGTGGTGCGGCCGTCCGGTCGCCGCGGCGGTCTGGCACTGCCCGTCCTGTTCGGGCCCGCGGCTGCGCGCCTCGGTGACGGGAGATCGTCGTACGGCGGAGGAACTGGGGCGGGCCTTTCCCGGCGTCCCGGTCCGCACCTCCGGCCGGGACGGGGTGCTCGCCACCGTGCCCGCCGAACCGGCCCTCGTCATCTCGACCCCGGGGGCGGAGCCCGTGGCGGACGGCGGCTATGGGGCGGTGCTGCTCCTCGACGGCTGGGCTCTGCTGGGCCGTCCCGACCTGCGTGCGGGGGAGGAGACTCTGCGCCGGTGGACCGCCGCCGCCGCGCTCGCCCGGCCCGCCGCGCGCGGGGGGCGGGTCATCGTCGCGGCCGACGCCGGACTCGGGCCGGTCCAGGCGCTCGTCCGTTGGGATCCCGGCACGTTCGTCGCCCGGGAGGCCGACGAGCGGGCGGAGCTGGGGTTCCCGCCGGCGACCCGGATGGCGTCCGTAGCGGGCACCGCCGCGGCGGTCGCGGAGCTGCTGGCCGCCGTCGAGCTTCCCGACGGCGCCGATGTGCTCGGGCCGGTACCGCTGCCCCCCGCACCGTCCGCGCGGGCCGTTCTCGACGGCGCGAACCAGGGCGATCCGTCCGCCGTGGGCGCCGGGCAGCGCGGCCCCGACAGCGCCACCTCCGGCCCCGAGGAGATCGAACGGGTCCTGATCCGGGTCCGGCGCGAGCGCGGCGCGGCCCTGGCGGCCTCGCTGCGATCCGCTCGCGGCGTCCTCGCGACCCGGCGAACCACCGGCCGGTTACGGATCCAGCTCGACCCCCTGGTCCTCGGGTAGCGCCGGCAGGTGGTCCTCGGGTAGCGCCGGCGTGGTCTGGTTCGTACCGCCTGGCGTGGCCCCGCACACCACGGCCGGCTTCGCGCCATGGCTCATGATCCCCGGTCGCGGGCCCGGCCCGGACCGCGGCTGTCCGCCACCTCCGAGCGCCGGCGGGGTACGGTCGTCGGCGGCGACAGGCCTGTGGACGTCAGCCCGTACTCCCGGCCGGAGAACGGCGGGATGGTCCCGGCCCGGTCGGACACCTCGGATCGATGACCCCCGGAGACGGTCACGGCGTCGGCAATGACGTCGCGACGGATCGGTGCTTCGCGTATGCGTCTTGTTTTCGCCGGTACCCCGGCGGTGGCTCTGCCCAGCCTGCGGGCGTTGATCGACAGCCCGCGCCATGACGTGGTCGCGGTTGTCACCCGGCCCGATCGGCCCTCCGGGCGGGGGCGGAAGGTGAAGCCGCCCCCCGTCCACGTCCTGGCCGACGAGGCCGGCATCCCGGTGCTGAGCCCGGACCGGCCCCGGGACCCGGAGTTCCTGGCCACGCTTGCCGGCCTCGGGCCCGACTGCTGCCCGGTGGTGGCCTACGGCGCGCTGCTACCGCCTGCGGCGCTCGCTATTCCCCGCCACGGCTGGGTGAACCTGCACTTCTCCCTGCTGCCGGCCTACCGCGGGGCGGCTCCGGTGCAGCGCACCCTGCTCGCCGGGGACGACCTGACCGGCGCGAGCGTCTTCCAGATCGAACCGGCGATGGACTCCGGTCCGGTCTACGGTGTCCTCACCGAGCGGGTTCGGCCGACGGATACCTCCGGTGACCTGCTGGACCGGCTCGCCGAGGCCGGCGCCGGGCTGCTGGTCGCGGTGATGGACGGCATCGCCGACGGGACGGTACGGCCCGTGGCCCAGCCCGCCGAGGGGATCTCCTTCGCGCCGAAGCTGACCGTCGAGGAGGCCCGGATCGACTGGACGAAGCCGGCGATCGCGGTGGATCGGCTGGCGAGGGCCGCCACTCCCGCGCCGGGAGCCTGGACGACGTTCCGCGACCGGCGGCTCAAGATCGGCCCGGTGCGCCTCGGTGCGGTGCCCGGTCGGTCGGCCGGGCCGGTAGCGATGCCCGCCGGGCTGCCGGCGGGTCAGATCATGGTGCTCCCCGGCGGGGACGTGGCGGTCGGCACGGGC
>NZ_CDWRCM010000011.1:33207-37071 GCF_977927585.1 Frankia sp. CcWB2
ACAAGCCCGGTGCTCCTCGGCGAGGTACGTCCCGAGGGACGAGGCCCGATGGCGGCCGCCGCCTGGGCCCGCGGGGTCCGGATCGCCGAGGGGGAGACCCTCGGCGAGATCGGCGCACGGACCGCTGCCGGCGCCGGCAGCGGTGGCCCGGCCGGCGCGATGCCAGTCAGTGGAGGAACGTCGTGAGATCGGCCGGTTCGCCGGGCACCCGTGGGCCCCGGCCAGGGTCAAGCGTCGACCGGCCGCGGCTGCTGGCCTGGGAGGTGCTTCGGGCGGTGGACGAGCGCGGCTCCTACGCCAACCTGCTGCTGCCGTCCCTGTTGGCGGGCAGCGGACTGTCCGCCCGGGACCGCGGGTTCGTCACGGAGCTCGCCTACGGTTCCCTGCGCGCGCAGGGAACCCTCGACGGGGTGCTCGACACGGCGACGAGCCGACCCGTCCACACCATCGACCCGCCGGTGCGCGACGCGCTGCGCCTGGGCGCCTACCAGCTGCTGCGGACCAGGGTCCCGGCCCGCGCGGCCGTGGCCAGCACCGTCGAGCTGGTCCGCACGACGAGCGGCGAGCGTCCGGTCCGCTTTGCGAACGCCGTGCTGCGTCGGGTGGCCGCCCGGGTAGCCGAGACCGGCGGCGATCTCGCCACGATGCTGTCCGCGCCGCAGTTCGACGTCGACCCTGTCGGTCACCTGGCGGTCGTGACGACGCATCCCCGCTGGATCGTCGAGGTCGTCGCGGAGGCCCTGGCCGGCGACCTCACGGCGACCCGCGCCGCGCTGGAGGCAGACGACGCCCGACCCGCGGTACACCTGGTCGCCCGCCCGGGCCGGGTGGACCGTGACCAGCTGCTCGCTGAGGCCGCGCAAGCAGGTCTGACCGCCCGGCCCGGCTCCTATTCGCCGTATGCGGTACGCCTCGACGGCGGGGACCCGGTGGGGCTGCCCGCCGTGGCCGCGGGCGCGGCCGCCGTGCAGGACGAGGGCAGCCAGCTCGTCACCCTGGCCTTGGCCCGCGCGGCGACGGTGGGCCGCGACCTCGGGCTGACCGTCGACCTGTGCGCGGGTCCCGGCGGGAAGGCGGCCCTGCTCGCCGCGCTGCTCGGCGGCTCCGCCTCATCGGACAGGCTGGGTCTGCCGGACAGGCTGGGTCCACCGGACAGGCCGGCCCTGATCGCGGTCGAGCCCCGGGCGACCCGGGCGGCCATGGTGGCCCGGTCCCTGGGCGGCGCGGCGCGGGCCTGGACGGTGCGCGCCGACGGCCGGGCGGCGCCGCTGCGGCCCGATGGGGCCGACCGGGTGCTGGTCGACGTCCCCTGCACCGGCCTCGGAGCACTGCGGCGTCGGCCGGAGGCCCGGTGGCGGCGGACCGCGGCCGATGTGGCCGCGCTCGTCCCGCTCCAGCGTGCGCTGCTCGTTGCCGCGCTCGACCTGGTCCGCCCGGGCGGGGTGGTGGCGTACGCGACCTGTTCCCCGCACCCGGCTGAGAGCGTCGAGGTGGTGCGTGGCGTGGCCGGACAACGCGCCGACACCTCCATCCTCGATGCCCGCCTGACCCTGCCGGAGGTCGACCGGCTCGGTGACGGCCCGTTCGTCCAGCTCTGGCCGCATCTCCACGGCACGGATGCGATGTTCGTCGCCCTGCTGCGCCGGGTCGACAGCTGAGGCGTCGGACCCGGGAGCCGATACCCTCGCGAAATGGCCACCGCGCAGATCTACCCCAGCCTGCTCGCCGCCGACTTCGGCCGGATCGCCGACGCGGCCCTGGCGGTCGAGGGGCAGGCTGACTGGCTGCACGTTGACGTGATGGACTACCACTTCGTCCCGAACCTGGCGTTCGCGCCGGACACGGTGACGGCCCTGCGCGCGGTGACGGATACTCCGCTCGACTGTCATCTCATGATCGACGATCCCGACCGCTGGGCGGCCGGGTACGCCGAGCGCGGCGCGGCGAACGTCACCATTCACGCCGAGGCCGTGTCCGACCTGCCCCGCACCACCAGGGCGATCCGGGCGGCCGGGGCCCGCACCGGCCTCGCCGTGAAGCCGAACACCCCGATCGAGCACTATCTCGACGACCTGCACCGGTTCGACCTGCTGCTGCTGATGACCATCGAGCCGGGTTTCGGCGGTCAGACGTTCATGACCGAGGTGTTGCCGAAGATCGAGGCCGCCCGGCGCCTGCTCGACGCCCGTGGGCTGGACCTGTGGCTGCAGATTGACGGCGGGGTCAACGCCGAGACGATCGAACGGGCCGCGGTGGCGGGTGTGGACGTGTTCGTCGCCGGCACGGCCGTCTTCGGGGCGGCCGATCCGGGCCAGGCCGTCGAGCGGCTGCGTGAGCAGGCGCTGCGGGCGGCGCTCCGGCTGTCCCCGCCCGCGCCACGCTCGGCGGTTGGGCCGGCGTGACCGCGTCCGGCGGCTTCACCGGCGTCCGGCGGCTTCATATGCCAGACTTGAGGCAGTACAACCAACAGCACGCGCGCTCCGGGGTCGGTGAAACTCCGAACCGGCGGTGACAGTCCGCGACCCGTCCGCAGGTACTGGGACGGCTGACCCGGTGGAATTCCGGGACCGACGGTTAAAGTCCGGATGGGAGGATGCGCGCGGGCCGAGTGCCCGTGGTGGTCGTTGACTGCTCGCGGGCGCGTGCCGGCGTGAGCGTGCCGGCGTGGTCCCGCGTGGTTTCTCCTCGCCCAGGGTGCGGGTGCCCGGGAGCGAGGGGCACGGGTCGGATGTTTACCGGCATCGTTGAGGAACTCGGCGTGGTGACCGCGGTGGATGCGCGGTCGGAGTCGGCGGCACTCACCATCGCCTGTCAGACGGTTCTGGGTGATGTGAGTCACGGCGCGTCCATCGCCGTCAACGGTGTCTGTCTCACGGTGACCTCCTTCGCCCGCCCGGGGCTCGACGGGGGCGCCGAGACCGGTACGGCCGGCGGCCCACCCGGCACAACGGACGGCCCGTCGGCGTTCACTGCTGACGTGATGCGGGAGACGCTGGTGCGTTCCTCTCTCGGGAAGCTCGCCGTCGGTGACCGGGTGAATCTCGAACGTCCCGTCCGGCTGGCGGACCGGCTGGGAGGCCACCTGGTCCAGGGGCACGTCGACGGCGTCGGCGCGGTCCTCGACCGGCAGCCCGGTGAGGGCTGGGAGCTCGTGCGCATCGCGCTCCCCGAGGGGCTCGACCGCTACCTCGTGGAGAAGGGCTCGGTGACGGTGGACGGGGTGAGCCTGACCGTCGTCGACATCTCGCCGGCCGGTGGCGACTCACCGGCCACCTTCACGGTCAGCCTGATCCCCACCACGCTCGCACTGACCACGCTGGGTTGCCGCGTGCCGGGTTCCCTGGTCAACATCGAGGTCGACGTGCTGGCCAAGTACGTCGAGAAGCTGCATGCCGGCCCCATCGAACCGAACGGACGACACCGATGACGACATCCGCGGCCGGCGCCTCCTCGACGGCCACCCTTCCCGCCGGTGCCCTTCCCGCCGGCTATGCCGACGTGCGGTTCGCCGCCATCGAGGACGCGCTCGCCGAGATCGCCGCCGGCCGCCCGCTCGTCGTCGTCGACGACGCCGACCGGGAGAACGAGGGTGATCTGATCTTCGCGGCGGAGGCCGCCACACCCGAGCTGGTCGCGTTCATGACGCGGTACACCTCCGGTGTGATCTGCGTGCCGATGGACGCCGCCGACACCGACCGGCTCGAACTGGACCAGATGGTCCCGCACAACACCGAGCGGATGGGCACCGCGTTCACCATCACCGTGGACGCCCGCGACGGCGTCTCCACCGGGATCTCCGCCGCCGACCGGGCCCGCACCATCCGGTTGCTGGCCGACCCGCAGACCATGCCCGGCGACCTGAGC
>NZ_CDWRCM010000012.1:0-975 GCF_977927585.1 Frankia sp. CcWB2
GTAATCAGTTCGATGGATTCGATCAGTTCAATGGAGTTGATGGAGTCGATGGGTTGGGCTCGGGCGGTTCAGTTCGCGCCGAGCTTGAGGTGACTGATGGCTCGGGCCTGGTCGCTGGCGTGCTTGAGAACGACGCCGAGGGTCGAGGCGACGGCGGCCTCGTCGAACGTGTCGAATCCGAGCGCGAGCACGGTCTGGCCTCAGTCGATGGTCTCGGCGATGGAGGGCGCCTTCTTCAGTTCCATCGCCCGCAGCGCGCGGACGATCCGGACCAGCGATTCGGCCTGCCTCTCCGGGAGATCGGGCACCCGGGAGAGCACGATCTCCTTCTCCCGCTCGGCCGAGGGATAGTCCAGGTTGAGGTAGAGGCAGCGCCGCTTGAGCGCCTCGGACAGCTCCCGCGTCGCGTTGGAGGTCAGGATGACGAAGGGACGGCGGGCGGCGCTGATGGTACCGAGCTCCGGAATCGTCACCTGGAAGTCGGACAGCACCTCCAGCAGCAGGCCTTCCACCTCGACGTCGGCCTTGTCGGTCTCGTCGACGAGCAGCACCGTCGGCTCCTGGCAGCGGATCGCCGTCAACAGCGGCCGAGAGAGCAGGAACTCCTCGCTGAAGATGTCGTCGTGGGCCTGCTGCCAACCCTCGGCACCGCCGTCTCCCGATCCGGCCTGAATGCGCAGCAGTTGCTTCTTGTAGTTCCATTCGTACAATGCGCGAGCTTCATCAAGCCCTTCGTAACACTGCAGCCGAATGAGCTCGGCGCCAACCGCGGTCGCCAGCGCCTTCGCGAGCTCGGTTTTACCGACACCCGCGGGCCCCTCCACAAGCAGCGGTTTACGCAGCCGATCCGCGAGGAAGACTGTGGTGGCAATCGCCTCGTCCGCAAGGTATCCGGTCATGCGAAGCCGTTCCCGCACATCAGCGACGTCGGCGAAAGCGTGTTCCTGCAGCGACATGGCCACCTTGGAGTCGAAA
>NZ_CDWRCM010000012.1:1325-14460 GCF_977927585.1 Frankia sp. CcWB2
CTTCATTACGTCCCCCTTCCGTCCCCGTGTCAGGCATCGCCCTGTCCATACTGCCAGGCTGGCGCCGCAGACGGGTGACTACGCCTTGCGCGCCGCCGTCCGCCGGGCGGATACCCGCGGGCTACTCATCGACCTGTTCGCCGCCGGTTCACCCGGGGATTCTCCCGAGGTGTTCGCCCGAAGTGTTCGCCCGAAGTGTTCGCCCGAGGTGTTCGCCGGTTCAGCCGATCCGCTCGTAGGCGGGAAGAGTGAGGAACGCGACGAAGGTCTCGCCGAGCGCCGTCTCCTCGAACACCGCCGCCGCGTCCTTCCAGCGGCCGTTGTCGAAGGCGGCGGCGCCGATGGAGAGCCGGATCTGGTCCAGCACCTCCGCCAGAGTGGTCCGGACCAGATCGGCCGTGACCGGACGGCCGTCGTCGAGCACGACCCCGGCGGCTATCCACTGGAAAATCTGACTACGGGAAATCTCAGCGGTGGCGGCGTCCTCCATCAGGTTGTCGATGCCGACCGCCCCGATCCCGCGCAGCCAGCTCTCCAGGTAGCGCACCCCGACGCTGATGTTCCCGCGGACCCCGGCCGCGGTGACGGAACCCGGAGTGTCGCGCACCGCCAGCAGGTCGCCGGCGCCGACCTTGACGTCGTCACGCAACCGGGTGAGCTGGTTCGGCTCGTCGCCGAGCACCGCGTCGAAGACCTCGGTACACACCGGCACCAGGTCAGGGTGCGCCACCCAGCTCCCGTCGAACCCGTCCGCGGACTCCCGCTCCTTGTCGGCGCGCACCTTCGCCAGGGCCGCGGCGTTGATCTCGGGGTCGCGCCGCGACGGGATGAACGCCGCCATCCCGCCGATCGCGTGCGCGCCGCGGCGATGACAGGTGGAGACCAACAGCTCGGTGTAGGCGCGCAGGAACGGCACCGTCATCGTCACGCCGTTGCGGTCGGGCAGCAGGAACTCCGTCGGCCGGGACGCGAACGTCTTGATGGTGGAGAACATGTAGTCCCAGCGGCCGGCGTTGAGTCCGGCGGAATGCTCCCGCAGCTCGTAGAGGATCTCCTCCATCTCGAAGGCGGCGAGCAGCGTCTCGATGAGGACGGTCGCCCGGATGGTGCCGACGGGCAGGCCGAGCTCGGCCTGCGCCGCGGTGAACACGTCGTTCCACAGCCGGGCCTCGAGATGACTCTCCAGCTTCGGCAGGTAGAAGTACGGCGCCACGCCCGTAGCCCGCAGGGCATGCGCGTTGCGGACCAGGTGCATCCCGGCGTCGAAGAGCGCGGCGACGATCGGCTCCCCGTCGACGGTGACGTGCCGCTCCGGCAGGTGCCAGCCGCGCGGGCGCACCACGAGCGTCGCCGTGGACTCGTCGAGCTCGTAACGACGGCCGTCGGGCGAGGTGAAGGCGAGCGTGCCGGCAACGGCCTCACTCAGGTTGTGCTGCCCGACGACCATGTTCGACCAGGTCGGCACATTAGCGTCCTCGAGGTCCGCCATGAAGACCCGGGCACCGCTGTTGAGCGCGTTGATGAGCATCTTGGCGTCGGTCGGGCCGGTGATCTCGGCCCGGCGGTCGACCAGCCCCGGCGCCGGTGACGCGACCCGCCAGTTCCTGGCCCGGATGTCGGCGGTCTGCGGCAGGAAGTCGAGGGTGGCCCCGGCGGCGATCGCGGCGCGGCGGGCGGCCCGGGCGGCGAGCAGTTCGGCATGCCGGCCGGCGAACGTGCGGTGCAATCCGGCGACGAAGGCCAGCGCGTCGTCGGAGAGCACCGCGTCGACCTGATCCGCGGTGAGTCCCGGCACGGTCCGCACCGCGGACACCCCGTGCACCGTCACCCCGTCCAACGAGCCCATACCTATTCCCTTCCCGGTTCCGTTGCGTCCCGGACGGCCCGATCCGGCGGGCCCGGTAACCCGGACCTCAGGTGACCCGGACCTCAGGTGACCAGATGCCCGTCGCCGACGCCGACCCACGTCGTCGAGGTCAGCTCGGGCAGCCCCATCGGGCCGCGGGCGTGCAGCTTCTGGGTGGAGATGCCGATCTCGGCACCCATCCCGAACCGCTCCCCGTCGGTGAAACGGGTCGAGGCGTTCACCATGACGGCCGCGCTGTCGCAGGTCGTGATGAACCGTCGCGACGCCGGCAGAGACCGGGTGACGATCGCCTCGGTGTGCCCGCTGCCCCAGCGCCGGATGTGCGCGACCGCGTCGTCGAGAGAGTCGACGACGGCGACGGCCATGTCCAACGACAGATACTCGGCCGCCCAGTCGTCGTCTGTGGCGGGCAGCACCCGCGGATCGACGGCGCGCACCGCCTCGTCGCCGTGCACGGTGACCCCGGCGTCGTGCAGGGCGGCCAGCACCCGAGGCAGGAACTCCCCGGCCACGCCAGCGTGCACGAGCAGGGTCTCCGCCGAGTTGCACACCGAGACCCGCTGGGTCTTCGCGTTGACGGTGATCGCAAGCGCCTGGTCGAGGTCGGCGTCGGCGTCCACATACACGTGGCAGTTGCCGACCCCGGTCTCGATGACGGGCACCGTCGACTCCTCGACGACCGCCCGGATCAGACCCGCGCCACCCCGCGGGATGAGCACGTCGACGAGCCCGCGCAGCCGCATCAGGTGCTTGACCGCGTCGTGGTCCACCCCGGGGACAAGCTGCACCGCGTCCGCCGGCAAGCCGCTCGCGACGGCGGCGGCGCGCAGCACCGCCACCAGCGCGGTGTTGGAACGCACCGCGGAGGCGCTCCCGCGCAGCAACGCGGCGTTGCCGCTCTTGAGGCACAGGCCCGCGGCGTCCACCGTGACGTTCGGCCGGGCCTCGTAGATGATCCCGACGACGCCGAGGGGCACCCGGATCTGGCGCAGCTCCATCCCGTTCGGCAGCACCCGGCCGCGCACGACCTCGCCGACCGGGTCCTCCAACGCCGCGACCTGACGCAGGCCGTCGGCCATGCCGGCGAGCCGGGCCGGGGTGAGGGTGAGCCGGTCGACCATCGCCTCGGCGGTGCCCGCCGCCCGCGCGGCAGCGACGTCCTCGGCGTTCGCGGCGAGAATCTCCGTGGAACGGGCGATCAACGCGTCGGCCATGGCGAGCAGCGCGCGGTCCTTCTCGGCGCGGCTACGCGGGGCCAGCAGGGCCGCCGCCGCCTTGGCACGGACGGCGCTGCCTCGGACATCCTCCGCAGAGGTGCTCATCTCGGGTCCTCCGTTAGGCGGGCGCCGCGGCGCTGCCCGCCGCTACGAGGCTACCGGTGGCACGGCGGTCGTGCCGTTCATCGCTCCTCACCCGCATCCGTTAACTACTCATCTACTTATCCCGTTATCCAGGTCCGCGACAGGCAGGGACGCGGAGGGTGATAACCGGAACAGCCAGAAAGGCGCGCAGTTCGGACCCCGTGACGATCATCTCGACGGGGTTGCCTACCGTGCTCGCATGCGTGCGCTGCACACGTCCGACTGGCATCTCGGGCGTGGCCTGTACGGTCACGACCTGATGCCGGCCCAGGCGGCCTTCGTCGATCATCTCGTCAACGTCGTCCGTTCCGAGGGCGTCGACGTCGTGCTCATCGCCGGCGACGTGCACGATCGGGCGATCCCGCCGGTGGGCGCGCTGGAGCTCTTCGACGAATCGCTCTCCCGACTGCGCGGCGCCGGCGCCCGGGTCGTGGTGATCAGTGGCAACCACGACGCGGCCCGCCGGCTCGGCGACAAGGCCGGCCTGCTCGACCCCCGCGTCCGCATCCGGACGGATCCGGCCGCGGTCGGGGATCCGGTCGTCGTCGAGGATCCCGCCGGGGCGGTCCGGGTATACGCGATCCCCTACCTGGAGCCGTCGGCGGCGAACTCCCAGCTTCCCGAACCGGCGCAGGCGCCATCCGGCTCGGGCGCCCCGGCCGCCGGGCTCCCCGCCGCGACGATGCACCGGGCGATGCACCGGGCCATGCACGCGGTGCGGGCCGACCTCGCACGGTATCCGGCTGCCCGGTCCGTCGTGGTGGCGCACGCCTGGGTCACCGGCGGGGCGGCGAGCGAGAGCGAACGCGACATCAGCGTCGGCGGAGTGGGCAATGTGCCAGCCCAGTTGTTCGAGGGGATCACCTATACCGCACTCGGCCATCTGCACCGGCCACAGGCGATCGCCCCGTCCGTCCGCTACAGCGGATCGCCACTGGCCTATTCCTTCTCGGAGTCCGGCGACGCGAAGGCGTCGCTGCTCGTCGAGATCGGTCCGACCGGGCTGGGGAACGTGACCCGGATCGGCGTTCCCGCCCGGCGGCGGATGGCCCTGCTGCGCGGCAGTCTTGCCGACCTCCTCACCGACCCCGCCCATACCCCGCACGAGGCCGACTTCGTCTCCGCCGTGCTGACCGACCCCATCCGCCCCATGGACGCCATGGCCCGGTTGCAGCGCCGGTTCCCCTTCGCCCTGCGACTCGCGCATGAACCGGAGACGGAACCCGACGAGATGCTCAGTTTCGGCCGGCGGACCCGGGGACGCTCGGAGCTGGAGATCGCCGAGGCCTTCGTCGCCCATGTGCGCAGCGCTCCCTCGGTTCGGGAACGTGCTCTGCTCGCCGAAGCCCTCGGCGCCGCCCGCCGGGCCGAGGAGGAAGTCGCCTGATGCGTCCCCACCACCTGACCCTGGCGGCGTTCGGCGCCTTCCCCGGCACCGTCGAGATCGATTTCGACGTCCTCGGCAGCGGCGGCCTGCTCCTGCTCTGCGGGGAAACCGGGGGCGGCAAGACGACGCTGCTCGACGCGGTCGGGTTCGCGCTGTTCGGCCGGGTGCCGGGGATGCGCGGGGAGGTCTCCGGGCCGCCGGACCTGCGCTCGCACCACGCCGCGGCATCCCTGCGGCCGGAGGTGACGCTGGAGTTCACGGTGGCGGCGGGACGCTTCCGGATCACCCGCAGCCCCGCCTGGGACAAGCCGAGACGCGGCGGCGGGACGACCCGCGCCCATCCGACGGCGCGGCTGGAACGGTTCGACGGCGCCGGCGGCTGGGAGATGGCCGCCACCCGCATGGAGGACGTCGGCCATGAGATCGACCTGCTCGTCGGCATGAGCGACAAGCAGTTCTTCCAGGTCATCATGCTCCCGCAGGGACGCTTCGCTGACTTTCTCCAGGCCGACCACGGTGCGCGCGAGAAGCTCCTGAAGCCGCTGTTCCACGTCAACCGCTTCGAGTACGCCGAGCAGTGGCTGCTGGACCGGGCAAAGATCGCCGCCGAACGGCTGGCGCTGGCCCGCGCTGAGCTCGACCGGGTGACCGCCCGGGTCTCGCAGGTGGCGGCCGTCGACGAGCCGGAGGATCCGACGGCCGACGCCGGCTGGGCCGCGGACCTCGCCGGGACCGCCGCGGCGGCGGCCATCTCGGCCGACGAGGCGGCCGGCGCGGCGGCAGCGTGGCGCACCTCGGCCGAGGAGGCCCTGGACCAGGCACGCGACCTCGCCCGACGCGTCGAGCAGCGCCGGATACTGGCCGCCCGGCAGGAGGAGCTCGCGGCACAGGCACCCCGGATCGAGCTGCTCACCACCGGGCTGGACGCGCCCCGCCGGGCCGCTGTCGTCGCGCCCGCCCTGGACGAGGTCCGCCGCCGCACCGCGGCGGTCCACCGGGCCGAGGCCGACGAACGCGACGCCCGGAACCGGCTCGGACGCCATCCATCCGGGCTCCTCCCCGGGGGAGAACCCGCCCCCTCCGGACCACTGCCCGAGGAGGCCACCGGGAGGCCTGCCGAGGCGCCTGCCGAGGAACTCGCCCGCCTGGCCCGCCTCGCCCACACCGAGACCGGGCGACTGGAAACGTTGACCGACACCCTCGCCGCCGCCGAGCGGGACGCCGAGGAGGCCACCGGGGCCGACCGGGACACGGCCGCCCACACCCGGTCCGCCGCCGAACTCGCCGAGGCGATCAGCGTCACGCTGCCCCGCGCCCGTGTCGAGGCCGAGGCCCGGGTGGAGGTCGCCCGGCGAGCCGGCGCCGCCCTACCCGGCCTGGTCGAACGGGCCCGGTGGGCCAAGGAGCTGGCCTCCGCCGTCCGGGAGGGGCGGCAGGTGCGGACCGTGGCCGACGAGGCCGAACGAGACGCATCCGCGGCCCGGACCCACGCATCCGACCTCCGGCGGCAGCGATTCGACGCCATCACCGCCGAACTCGCCGCCGCGCTTGTCCATGACACGCCTTGTCCGGTCTGCGGGGCCCTGGAGCATCCCGACCCGGCCGAGACCCGGGCCGATCATGTGAGCAAGGACGCCGAGACCGCGGCCGGGCAGGAGGCGGACCGGCTCGCCGACGCCGCGACGAGGGCAGGCCGGGCGGTGGCCCACTGGGAGTCCCGGGTCCGGGCGCTGCACGCCGACCTGGTCGGCCCAACGGACGGGGACGACCGCGCGGACCCGAACGACAGGGCGGACCCGGACGACCGCGTCGAGGCCGCCTTCGCCGAGATCCGCGCGCTTCCGGTCGCGACGCTGCTGGGCGGCTCCGAGGCGCCGGTCGCGGATCGGCTCGATGAACTCGCCGCCGTGCTGACCCACGCGGTCCGCGCCCGGACCCGGGCGGCTAAGAAGCTCGCCGCGGCGGAGGCCGCGTTGCGCGAGGTCCACGAGAACGAGAAGGAGACCGCGGCCCGCCATTCCGCCGCACGGACCGCGGCGCAGGCAGCCCGGGAACGCGCGGCGGACGCCCGGGGCCGTGCCGCCCGGCGGCTCGCCGGCGTTCCGGCGGAGCTATGCGACCCCGAGGCACTGGCCGCGCGCCGCCGTGCCGTCACCGCCCTCGCCGCCGATCACGAGGCCGCGCAGGCCGCGGCCCTGGCAGCCGAGCAGGCCCGGGCCGAACACATCCGCGCCGGGACGGCCGCCCTCGACCAGGCGCGGCAGGCGGGGTTCTCCGACCTGGACGACGCCGCCGAGGCCGTGCGGGACTCCGACTGGATGCGCCGCGCCGCGGACGAGGTCCGAGCCCATCGGGACGAGCTCGTCGCCGTCGGGGCCAGGCTGGCGGGCGAGGATCTCGCCGTCGACCCGGACACCGAGGTCCCGCTGGCCGACCACGAGACGGCCGTGGCCGACGCCCGCGAGGTCCACGAGAGCACGCTCGCCACGGCCGCACGCGCCCGGGAACGGGCCGAACGGCTGGCCGCGCTGGTCACGGAGTTCACCGAGAAGCTCACTACCCTGGATCCGCTGCGGGAGGCGGCGGACGAGCTGCGGGGACTCGCCGATCTGGCCGCCGGGCGGGGTGCCAACACCGAGCGCATGCCGCTGTCCAGCTTCGTGCTGGCGGCCCGGCTGGAAGAGGTGGCCGCTGCCGCCAGCCATCGGCTCGCGGCGATGAGCGGCGGCCGGTTCACTCTGGTGCACGACGCGGGGGAAAGCCGCGACAAGCGCCGGCGCGCCGGCCTCGGGCTGCTGGTCGACGACGCCTGGACCGGCCGGCGGCGCGACACCGCCACCCTGTCCGGCGGGGAGACCTTCCAGGCGGCGCTGTCACTGGCCCTCGGGCTCGCCGACGTCGTGACGGCCGAGGCGGGAGGCCGGCGGATGGACGCGCTGTTCATCGACGAGGGTTTCGGCACGCTCGACCCGGACAGCCTCGACGAGGTGATGACCGTCCTCGACGAGCTGCGTTCCGGCGGCCGGCTCGTCGGCGTCGTCAGCCATGTCACCGAGCTGCGCCAGCGCATCCCGAACCAGATCCGGGTCGTCAAAGGGGTCGGCGGCAGCCGGGTCGAGACCACGTCCTGACCCGGACGCACCACTGACCCGGACACACTGCTGGCCCTAACACACCGCTGGCCCGGATACACCACTACTCGGCCGGCCTAGCCGGGAAAACCGCATCCCAGGCCAGGACCCGGGATCGGGAAACGGCCACCACCGGATTCCGGTGGTGGCCGTTTCGGCATTGCCGGACGGACCAGGGATCGGATCATTTCATCGAGTCTTCAACGGAGATGTCCGGCTACGAGAACAGGTTTATGGTGACCGACTTTCCACTGAACGGTCTCTGGAGGGGGAAGGTACGGCTGTAGTTGTCCGAGTTGTCGGAACACTGGACGCTGAAGGTGGCGCTTGTGCCGGCCACCGGAACCTGCTGGAGGCTCAGGCTGTAGAAGCCGCCGGCGCCGACGCCGGACGAGTCGAACTCGCCGGCCGTCGTGCGGACCGCCACGCCCACCGCGGCGCTGGCCGGGCACCTGGCGACGCCGCCGATCAAGACGTTCGAACTGTTCAGATCCGCGCTCGCGGGAAGGGCCGATGCCAGCGTCAGCGCGCCGGCGGCTCCGGCCGAGGCGAGGAGACCCACGGTCTTACGCATTCTCATGACGAAATAACCTCTCTCAACAGATGCGACCTCTTGCCCGCCGAGGGAAGGTTACCCGACTCCGGAAACGTTATTCGCCGCCGTCGCCTTTTTTTGCGCCGAGGCCTTTTCAGTTTTATCGGCGACTTTCCGGGTAGCCGGGGCGGAATGCCGAGAGAGAGCTGTTGATGGGCTCTCTCGAATTCCGGGAAACGAGGCACGATAGTCGCCGGTTTCCACTGGAATATCGCCGTCCAAGCCATCCTCTCCAGCCGATATGTCTAATTATATGGATGGCTATCTGGACGGCCTTGTCCCGGCCGGGAAACGGCTCGTCCCGGGCCGGGAAACGGGCCGGCGCGCCTGGCTGGCACCTCAGCCCGGGCCGGGTGAGATAGCCGGCCGGGTCAGCGGGCCGGCAGCAGCAGCACGAGGTCGTCGCGGTGGACGATCTCACGTTCGTACGACGGTCCGCGTTCCATGGCGAGGTCGGCCGTCGAACGCCCGAGCATCACGGGCAGCTCCGCCGCGTCGAAGGCAACGAGCCCCCGCGCCACGGACCGCCCGTCGGGGTCGACCAGGTCCACCGGGTCCCCGGCGGCGAAGTCCCCCTCCACGCCGGTTATCCCGGCGGGCAGCAACGACGCCCGCCGCCGTACCACCGCGGCCACCGCCCCGGAGTCCAAGTGCAGCCGGCCCTCGGGGGCGGTCGCGTGCGCCAGCCAGAGCAGGCGGGAGGCCCGACGCGGCCCGGTGGAGTGGAAGACGGTGCCGACCTCGTCCCCCCGCAGCACCGGTGCGGCGTTCGCGGCCGAAGTGATGATCGCCGTAACGCCGCCGGAGGCCGCCATCCGGGCTGCCTCGATCTTGGTGGCCATCCCGCCGACCCCGACACCGGCGGTACCCGTGCCCCGGGCGGTCAGCCCGTCCAGGTCGGTGTCCGAACGCACCTCGCGCACCATGGTCGCCGGGCCCAGCCGGGGGTTGGCGTCGTACAGGCCGTCCACGTCAGACAGGAGCACCAACAGGTCCGCCGACACGAGATGGGCGACGATCGCGGCGAGCCGGTCGTTGTCGCCGACCCGGATCTCCTGAGTAGCCACCGCGTCGTTCTCGTTGATGATCGGGATGACGTCGAGCTCGAGCAGCCGGTCGAGCGCGGTCCGGGCGTTGCGGTAGTGGGTGCGGCGGATCACGTCGGTCGCCGTCAGCAGCACCTGGCCGACCTGGTGACCGGCCCGTCCGAACGCCGCCGCGTAGCTGTGTACGAGCGAGCTTTGGCCGACGCTCGCCGCCGCCTGCTGGGTGGCGAGGTCACGCGGCCGCCGGGCCAGGCCGAGCGGGGCGAGACCCGCGGCGATGGCCCCGGAGGACACCAGCACCAGTTGTTGTCCGGCCCGGGGCAGCACCGCGGCCACCAGCGCCTCGAGCCGGTCGGCGTCCAGACCGCCGACAGCCGTCGTCAGCGAGGACGAACCGACCTTGACGACGACCCGGCGCGCGTCGGTCACGAACGGACGCACGCCTTCATCCTTCTTCTTCTCCTCGTACCGCCGGTTCTCCTCGTACCGCCGGGTCGACGGCGACGGCGGCGACGGCGGCGCGGCGAGCCATCCGTTCGGCCCGGGTCAACCGCACCGAGGCCCGCAACCGGTCGTCGGTCCCGCGCGGCCCGAGGGGCACTGGGGAACCCGTGTCCCCACCTCGGCCGGGTGACGGTGCCGCACCGGAGGCCGCGGTGCCGGCCGGCCCGCGACCACCCAGACCGGTCTCGGCGAGCCCGTCGCCACCCGGCTGATCATCGCCGCCCAGCCCGCCGTTACCCAGCCCGCCGCCGCTCAGCGTCGGCTCCCAGTCGAACGTGACCTCGCCGATGGTCACCTCCACTCCCGCGGTGGAGCCGAGGCGGGCGAGCTCCTTCTCCACGCCGAGGCGGGCGAGCCGGTCGGCGAGAAAGCCGATCGCCTCGTCGTTGGTGAAGTCGGTCTGCCGCACCCATCGCTCGGGCTTCGACCCGATGATCAGGAAACCGTCGCCGAGGGGGCGCACCGTGAAGTCGGGCTCGTTCACCGCGCGGGGACGCAGCACGATGCGGGTCGCCGCCCGGGCCGGCGCGGCCGCCCGGTGCTGGGCGACGATGTCGGCCAGGGCCAGGGACAGCGCGTGCACGCCACGTCGGGTCGCGGTACTCACCGCGAAGACCGCGAGGTCACGGGCTCGCAGCTCGGGGGCGACGAGCTCCGCGAGCTCCGCGGCGTCCGGAATGTCGATCTTGTTGAGGACGACCAGCCGGGGACGGTCAGACAGATCGGCGGAGTAGGCGGCGAGCTCGGCCTCGATGACGTCGAGGTCGGTCATCGGATCACGGCCCGGTTCCAGGGTGGCGCAGTCCAGCACATGCACGATCACCGAGCAGCGTTCGATGTGCCGGAGGAACTCCAAGCCCAGCCCGCGTCCCTCGCTGGCGCCCGGTATCAGGCCGGGGACGTCCGCGACCGTGTAGGGCGGATGATCACCCGCCTGCGCCACACCGAGATTGGGCACCAGCGTGGTGAAGGGATAGTCGGCGATCTTCGGCTTGGCCGCGCTGAGCACCGACACCAGGGAGGACTTGCCGGAGCTGGGAAAACCGACGAACGCGACGTCGGCCACGGTCTTGAGTTCCAGCACGGCGTCGAGCTGCTCCCCGGGCTCGCCGAGTTCGGCGAACCCGGGGGCCTTGCGGCGGGCCGACGCGAGCGCCGCGTTGCCCCGCCCCCCACGGCCGCCGCGGGCCAGTACGAACGCGCTGCCCGGTCCGACCAGGTCGATGATCTGCTCGCCGTCCTCCGTCAGCACGACGGTCCCGTCCGGCACCGGGAGGACGAGGTCCGCACCGTCCGCACCGTGCCGGTTCGACCCCTGGCCGGGGCGTCCCCGGGAGGCGCGCTGATGCGGATGGAAGTGGAAGTCGAGCAGGGTGGTCACGCTCGGGTCCACCACGAGGCGGACGTCACCACCCCGGCCGCCGTCACCGCCGTCCGGCCCGCCCAGCGGCTTGAACTTCTCCCGGTGGATGGAGGCACAGCCATGACCGCCGTCCCCGGCCGCCGCGTGCAGCACCACCCGGTCGACGAACGTCGGCATCACCGCCTCCTCTCCACATCCCTCCCCGCGAGTCCCTCCCTGCGAGAGACGCACCAAAGCCGCGCAACCACGCTCGGCAGGGCGGTGGTACGCGCGGCTGCTGACGCACCGGTGATCGCCGAGATCGCCACCTGACGGCGGCCCAGGCCACGCTGTCGAACCGACAGCGTGGCCTTGACGACCAGATCAGGCGGGTACCGCCGCCTCGGCCACCACATTCACGACCCGACGGCCCCGCCGGTGACCGAACTGCACGTGCCCGGGCGAGAGCGCGAACAGCGTGTCGTCCTTACCGCGCCCGACCAGCTCACCCGGGTGGAAATGGGTCCCGCGCTGACGAACGATGATCTCGCCGGCCTTCACGTACTGACCGCCGAAACGCTTCACGCCCAGCCGCTGCGCGTTCGAATCCCGCCCGTTGCGCGAGGAACTCGCGCCCTTCTTGTGCGCCATCCCGCTCAGGCCTTCCCGGTCTCGATGCCGGTCACCTTGAGACGCGTCAGCTTCTGGCGGTGACCCTGGCGCTTGTGGTAGCCGGTCTTGTTCTTGAACTTGTGGATCCGGATCTTCGGACCCTTGACGACGCCGACGACCTCGGCGGTGACCGCGACGGACGCGAGAGCGTCAGCGTCGTGGGTGACCGACTCGCCATCGACGAGCAGGAGCGCCGGAAGGTTCACGGCCGCGCCCGGCTCTCCGGGAAGGAGCTCGACGTCGACGACATCGCCGACGGCGACCCTGTGCTGCTTGCCGCCACTGGCAACGACCGCGTACACCAGATCTCCCTGCTGTTGTTATGCCGCTGTGACCGCACGGAACCCGGAACGGCGTTCCCCGCGGAGCTTTGGGTGCGCATGGGCCGCGATCGACCGGAACGCGGCCGATCGGCGGTCATTCAGCGAGCATTGCCCGATAGCGAGCATCGCTCAGTCCGGATGAGCATGCGGACTCCACCTTACAGGTCATCGGGAGTGGGGCGAAGGACCGCCCGCCGCATACCGCCCATTCCGTCCCGCGCATCCCCCGCATGGCAGTCACGCATCCCGCACGCGACGGGGCCCCGCCGGGCGGATCTCATCGCGGCTCCTCGCCCCGCTCATCCGGGTCATATCCAGGGATGACCCGGACGGGCCATGGTGTAGGCCGCCGAGGAGGGAGAAGCATGGAACGTCCACATGGCGGAGTTCCACGATGGATCGTGAGGCTTCGACGCCGGGAATGAGATCGCGTCGGGGGTGACGAGGATGTACTGGCAGCTGGTGGTCTGGGCCGCAGGAGCCGGTACCGCCGTCGCTCTGGCCGTCGTCTGCCGCCCGGCGGCCACCGCCGCCCGTCGTTATGGCTCGGTTCCCGGCACGGTCCCCGCCGCGACGGGCGCGCTGACCGTGCTGGTCGTCGTCGGTCTCACTCTCACGGCCTTCGCCGGCCTACCGCCCTGGGCAGGCGCCTGTTGGACGCTGGGCACCGCGGCCGCGGCCGGATGGATCGCGCTGCGCCGACGGGGTCCATCCGCTTGGGGGTTGCCCGATTCCGGGACGGAAGGCCGGCCGCCCGGTGGTCTCGAGGCGGGAGACGCAGGAGACGCGGCCGACCCCGCCGATGCGGCCTACACGGCCGACGAGCCGGTCCTACGCGGTCGGATGAGCCCGAGCCTCGCCGATCAGGACGATCTGGTGCAGTCGCTGACCATCGCCTCCTATGCCC
>NZ_CDWRCM010000012.1:14754-26697 GCF_977927585.1 Frankia sp. CcWB2
GCAGATGGGCGATCCAGGACGGGCCCGTCAGGCAGTCGAGGTAGCCCTGTCCCGTTCCCGGACCACCCTCGATCTGCTGCTGCGGGAGAATGCCGGCCGCGGGCTCGTGCGCCCGGGCCCGGCCGCCGGTCCGAGTCGGGCCGGGCCGACCGCCGCCTGAACGGCCGGTCCGGCTCTCCGCCAGGCCTCGATCAGCTCGGGGGCTCCGCCGAGCGCACGGACTCCAGCGACTCGGCCGGCTTGGACACCGGCCGGGAGGCCCGCCGCCGTCGGCTCCGGGCCGGTTTGCCCGCAGTGGGCAAGGCGTTGTCCGCGGTCGCGAGGCTGTCGGGATCATCGGAGTTGGCGTACACCGGCGGCAGGGCATCCTCGAAGCCGCCCGCGCCGGAGCCACCGCCGACGGGCACCTGCCCGTTCGACCCAGCTGGGGAGCCGGCTGCCACGGGTCCCGGGGCGGCGGCAGCCGCGGCCACGTCCGCCGGCCCTGCCGCACTGTCGGCCGCATGCGCGGGCACCGTATCCGCGGCGGTGACGCCCTCGCCAGCCATCGCACCCTCGCCAGCCGTCACGGCGACGTTCTCCGCGGCGCCAGGCGTCGATGATGCGACGGATCCGCCGGGTTCGCTGGATCCACCAGGTTCGCCGGACCCGGCGGACGCCTCGGATTCGGATACGGACGTGGGCCCGGCCGACGCGGCGGCGGCGATGATCGTGGGGTCATCGACGGCACGCGTGGACACGGCACGCGTGGACGAGGAGCGGGCCCGACGACCGGACCCGGGCCCCTCCGCCGGCGCGGGCGCGGGCACCGCCACCGGAGTCGGCTGACCGGCACCGGACACGATGGTCCCGCTCGGCACGCCGACTGCGGCGTGTGCACCGCTGCCGCCGTCGAGGTGGATGACCACCCCTCGGCCGTTGCAGTGCACGCACGGCTCGCTGTAAGCCTCCAGCAGGCCCTGCCCCACCCGCTTGCGGGTCATCTGGACCAGCCCGAGGCTGGTCACCTCGGCGACCTGGTGCCGGGTACGGTCCCGGCCAAGGCACTCGGTGAGCCGGCGCAGGACCAGTTCCCGGTTACTCTCCAGAACCATGTCAATGAAGTCGATGACGATGATGCCACCGATATCCCGCAGCCGCAGCTGACGGACGATCTCCTCGGCGGCCTCCAGGTTGTTCTTGGTGACCGTCTCCTCGAGATTGCCGCCCTTGCCGGTGAACTTGCCCGTGTTGACGTCGATGACCGTCATCGCCTCAGTCCGGTCGATGACGAGCGATCCACCCGAGGGCAGCCAGACCTTGCGGTCGAGGGCCTTGGCGAGCTGCTCGTCTACCCGGTACTCGGCGAAAACGTCACCGGTTCCGGTGTAGCGGCGGATCCGCGGCCGCAGATCGGGAGCCACTGTGTCGATGTACTCCTCGATCGTGGTGGCCTCACCTGAGCCCTGGACGACCAGCTCGGTGAAGTCCTCGTTGAAGATGTCCCGGATCACCCGGACGACCAGGTCCGGCTCGCCGTAGAGCAGCGAGGGCGCCGACGCCTTCTTCGCCTTGCGCTCGATGTCCTCCCACTGGGCGGCGAGCCGCTCGATGTCGCGTTCCAGCTCGGCCTCGCTGGCACCCTCGGCGGCGGTGCGCACGATGACCCCGCCGTCCTCGGGCGTGATTTTCTTCAGGATGCTCTTGAGCCGGGCTCGTTCGGTGTCCGGCAACTTGCGGCTGATCCCGGCGTTCTGCCCGTCCGGGACGAACACCAGGTACCGCCCCGGCAGGCTGATCTGGCTGGTGAGCCGCGCGCCCTTGTGCCCGATCGGATCCTTGGACACCTGGACCAGGACCGACTGGCCGGACTTGAGTACCTGCTCGATCTTGCGGGGCCGACCGTCCAGCCCGGAGGCGTCGTAGTTGACCTCGCCGGCATAGAGGACGGCATTGCGTCCTTTGCCGATGTCGACGAAGGCCGCCTCCATGCTGGCCAGCACGTTCTGCACTCGGCCGAGGTAGATGTTGCCCGCGTAGGACGCCGAGCTCGCCCGGGTCACGAAGTGCTCGACGAGTACCCCGTCCTCCAGCACGGCGATCTGGGTGCGGTCCCCCGCGTGGCGGACGACCATCCGGCGTTCGACTGACTCCCGCCGGGCCAGGAACTCCGCCTCGGTGACGATCGGCGGCCGACGCCGACCGCTGTCGCGACCCTCCCGGCGCCGCTGACGCTTGGCTTCCAGACGGGTGGACCCGCTCAGCCCCCGGACTAGGTCCTCGTCCTTGCGGGTCTCCCGGACGTGGACGACCGTGTTCGGCGGGTCGTCGGCGAGCGCCGGCTCGTCGCCGCCGCCGCGCCGCCGCCGCCGTCGGCGGCGGCGGGCCCCTCCCAGCCGGTCGTCCTCGTCCTCACCGTCACGCTCGGCGTTTTCCTCCGCCGCGCCGGGGGGCGTCTCGGCGCCCTCATCCGACGCGCCGGCCGGCACCGACCCGGTTCCCTGCCCGGCCGCGGACGAGCCGTCCGCACCGTCCGCGTCCTGCGCCACACCCTCGCGACCCGTGTCGTCCGCGGCCGCGACGCCGTCCTCCGGGCCGGACTCCACGCCGTCCTCGTCGCCCCGGGCCCGACCACGACCACGGCGACCACGGCGCCGACGGCGGGTGGAGGCCGAGCCGCCCCCGTCCGGGTCGTCGTCGAATTCGCTGTCCTCCTCGCCGCCCGCGAGGTCGCCCATCGTGTCAAGATCGGTCGTGTCGGGATCGGTGACCACGTCCGCCTCGTCCCGGGGATGAGCCGGTGCCTCGGCATGCTGCCGCTCGGCGGACGGGAACGCCGTGCCCGCCACGGAGTCCACCGCGGTGGCGGCGGATCCGAGTTCGGCGGCACGCCGCCAGCGAGCCTCCACGACCGCCGGTTCGGGAGCCTGGAAGGTCACCATGGCGACCGGTCGCCGGAGCACGGGACGGATCGCCGGCTCGACGACCAGCTCGTTATGGATCCCGGCCCAGGTCGGAGCGGTCGCCCGCCTGGCCTTTGTCACCGCGCTCCGGCTGCTGCCGACCTCGGGTTCGGCAGAGCTCGACTCAGCGGTCGACTCCCGGGCCACCGGCTCGGCGACGCCGGGCTCATCGGTCCCGGGCTGCGCGGACTCCGGTTCCGCGGGCCCGGGCGTGTCGGGAGCCGACACCATGGCGGCGGTCGAACCCGCGGGTACACCGACGGACCCGGTCGCACCGACATCCGGCATCGCCGGACCGAGGGCGGTCGCAGCGGCCGGGTCCGGCACCGCGGCAGCGGGCGTCATCAGTCCGGAGATGGCACGACGGGCCCTGGTCCGTTTCGGCTTCGCAGCGACGTCCGGCGATACGACGTCCCGCGACACCTCCTCGGCGGGAGGGGCATCCTCGGCGGGAGGGGCGACCGCCACCTCGGTCACCTCACGCACAGCGCGGCGGCTGCGTGCCACCCGGGCGCGCCGCGCCGGCACCGGTCCGGTGGCCTCCGCCGTGTCGTGCGGGGCCGGGATGACAGTGACGGATTCGACGGTGGCGGGTTTATCGACCGGAACTGGTTCGCCGACCGGGGTGGTCGAGGGAGCGTCGGCTTCGGCGGTATCCGCCGGTTCCATCCTGGCCCTGGTGGAGCCGCGGGCCGTCCGGGCGCGGGTAGTCGAACCAGCGTCCCGGCGCCGGCGCCGGCCCTCGGCCTGCGCCGAGGGCGCGTCGCCGGAGGTCTCATCTGGAAGGGGCCCGCCCGGGACCTGGGCGACGGCCGGGTCCGGAACCGGATTCCCGGCTGGCGCCACATCGGTCACGCTCGGCCCGGCGGTGACATGCTCATCGACGGGTGGGCCTGCCGCTCGTCCCGCGGCCCTGCGCCTACGCGCTGCCGGTCGGGTGGGCTCAGATTCAGTCTGGATAGTCAGATCGTCGTCGGGCACGGGTTAAGAAGCCTCTCGGGCTCCCGGGCGCGCTGCTCATGCAGTCGCGACCGCGCAGAAGCCGCTGTCTCGGTCCGGCGCGGGTACCGCCGGGAATCCTGCGACGCCCTGCAACACGCTGAGGTTCAACCCACCAGCCGGCCAGCGCCGTTGCGGTCCTGCGCCAGCGGGTCCGCCACAGTGCCGTTCTCACGCAGTCGGCCCTGTTCGAGCCGGGTGGACTCGGGCGGCACCGACGAGCGCAGGCCGGCTACCACGCCTAGGGCGGTCAGCACGTCGTCTGGTCGTACAGCGGGCGTCGTGTGCCGCACGACCATCTCTAGTATCGCACACGTGTCGTTCTCTGCGCGGCAAACGGCGGAGACCACTGCCGCGCGCACATCGAACCGTCGCCGGCCGTCCTTCGTCGCCCGCTCAACTTCGACCATGTCGCGGCGCAACAGCTCCCGCACGGCGGCGGAGACCTCCGGAGCTGAGGCACCCGGCAACCGTACCGACCACCGCGAGGCGTCGATCCGCTCGGCGAGGCCGCCGCCTTCCGCCCGGCGGCACGCGAGCACGTCCAGCCCCGGCGGAAGAACGGCGTCCAGGCCGACCCGCAGCGCATCCGGATCGACCGAGGCCGCCAGGGCCAGCTCGACGTATTCGGCCTCACTGGCCGCCCCGGTCGGCGCGGCGCCCAGCCACGAGATCCGCGGATGCGGACTGAATCCCGCCGAATAGGCCATCGGGACCCCGGCTCGGCGCAACGCGCGCTCGAACGTGCGCGCCACGTCCCGATGTGAGAGGAATCTCAGCCGGCCCCGCTTCGCGAAACGAAGTCGCACCCGTTCGACCACCGGCGGAGGCGGCGGTCCCTCAGGTCGCCGCGCCACTGCCCACCGGAGCCGGGGCGAGCCGCGACGCGGTCGCGGGATCGGGTTGAACGGCTGGCTGCGGTCGCTCGGCCTGCCCGGACCCGGGGCCCTGGAGGTTCGACACCGCAAGCACGGGGAGCAGTCGACGTCCGGTCGGGCCGATCTGGGTGTCGGTGCCCATCGTCGGGCAGACCCCGCAGTCGTAGCAGGGTGTCCAGCGACAGTCATCGAGCTCATTCCCGCTCAGCGATTCCTGCCAGTCGGCCCACAGCCAGTCCCGGTCGAGGCCCGCGTCGAGGTGATCCCAGGCCAGCACCTCGCGTTCGTCACGCTCGCGGGTGGTGAACCAGTCCAGCGACACCCCCAGCGGTCCGAGCTCCGCCGCGCACGCGGACTCCCAGCGTTCGAACGAGAAGTACTCGTTCCAGCCGTCGAAGCGGCCACCGTCCCGCCAGACCCGTTCGATCACCGCACCCACCCGGCGGTCACCGCGAGCCAGCAGGCCCTCGATGATGCCTGGCCGACCGTCGTGGTAACGGAAACCGATCGCCCGACCCACCTCACGATCGGCGCGCACGGCATCACGGAGCAGCTTCAGCCGAGCGTCGGTCACCTCGTGCGGCGCCTGCCCCGCCCACTGAAACGGGGTGTGCGGCTTGGGCACGAACCCGCCGATCGACACGGTGCAGCGGATGTCGCGCTGCCCGCTGACCCGCCGACCGGCCCGGATGACCTCCCGGGCGAGGTCGGCGATCTCCAGCACGTCTTCGTCGGTCTCGGTCGGCAGGCCGCACATGAAATAGAGCTTCACCTGCCGCCAGCCGTGAGCGTAAGCGGTGCTGACGGTGCGGACCAGGTCCTCGGCACTGACCATCTTGTTGATGACCCGGCGCAGCCGCTCGGAACCGCCCTCAGGGGCGAAGGTCAGCCCGCTACGCCGGCCGTTACGGGAGAACTCGTTCGCGAGCGTGACGTTGAAGGCGTCCACCCGGGTGGACGGCAGGCTCAACGAGACGTTGGTGCCCTCGTACCGGTCGGCGAGACCGGTGGCGATCTCGCCGATCTCGGTGTGGTCCGCGCTCGACAACGACAGCAGGCCGACCTCGGAGAATCCCGTCGCGCGCAGCCCCGCGTCGACCATCGCACCGATGGTGGCGATGTTACGCTCACGCACCGGACGGGTGATCATCCCGGCCTGGCAGAACCGGCAGCCCCGGGTGCAGCCGCGGAAGATCTCCACGCTCATCCGCCCGTGCACCGTCTCGGCGAGCGGGACCAGCGGAGCCTTCGGATACGGCCAGGAGTCGAGATCGGACAGCGTGTGCTTGCTCGGCCGGACCGGCACGTCGTCCCGGTTGCGGGTGACCGACCGAATACGGCCGTCGGGCCGGTAGGAGACGTCGTAGAACGCCGGCACGTACACCAGGCGCCGACGGGCCAGCCAGTGCAACAGCTCGCCCCGGCCACCGGGACTCCCGGCCGCCTTCCAGGCGCGAACCACGTCGGTGATGCCCAGCACGGCCTGCTCGCCGTCGCCGAGCACGACGGCGTCGACGAACGTGGCGATCGGCTCGGGATTGAAGGCGGCATGCCCCCCCGCGATGACCAGCGGATCAGCGTCGGTGCGCTCGGCCGCGTGCAACGAGATCCCGGCAAGATCGAGTGCCGTCAGCAGGTTGGTATACCCGAGCTCGGTGGCGAAACTGATGCCCAACAGGTCGAAATCGCCCACCGCGCGGTGGGCGTCCACCGTGAACTGCGGCAGCCCGTGCTCGCGCAGCAACGCTTCCAGGTCCGGCCACACCGAGTAGGTGCGCTCGGCGAGCACATCCGGCTGCTCGTTGAGGATCTCGTACAGAATCTGCAGCCCCTGGTTGGGCAGGCCGATCTCGTAGGCGTCCGGATACATCAGGCACCAGCGGACGGCAGCGGAGTCCCAGGGTTTGACCGTGGAGTTGCCCTCGCCTCCAACGTACTGCACGGGCCTTCGCACCCGCGGGAGCAGCGGCTCCAGGCGAGCGAACAGCGACTGTCCGGACATGCATGCGAGCCTACGGCACGCGCCAGGTCCACCTCGACGCTCGGCCGGCCCGGGAAACGCGGCCGGGCGGGAAGTGCAGCCGGGCGGACTCAGGAGGCATACGGGTCCGATCGGGATCGCAGCCGCACGTTCTGCAGGAGCCCGACAGCGATCATGTTTGCGAACATCGACGAACCGCCGTAGGAGAGAAAAGGCAACGGCAGGCCGGTGACCGGCATGATGCCCAGGCACATGCCGATGTTGACGAACGCCTGGAAGGTGAACCAGGAGACGACCCCGGTGGCGACGAGCGTGCCGAAGGAGTCCTGCGAGTCGAAGCCGATTGACAGGGCCCGCCACAGAACCACGCCGAGCAGCACGATGATTCCGCCAGCCCCGAGGTATCCCAGTTCCTCCCCCGCGACACTGAACACGAAGTCTGTCTGCTGCTCGGGGACGAACTGGCCCTGGGTCTGCTGGCCGTGCAGCAGGCCCCGTCCGGAGATTCCGCCGTTGGCGATCGCGATCATCGCCTGGTCGACGTTGTAGCCCGTGCCGGACGATGCCTTGTTCTCGGAGACGAACGAGGTCAGCCGGGCCTCCTGATACGGCTTCAGGAGGTGGAACTGGAGGATCGCGCCGCCGAACAGCACACCGCAGAGGATCAGCCCCAGCACCCATCGGCGCGGCGCGCCGCTGACCGCCAGCATGCCGAGGGTGGTGAAGACCAGAACCATGACGGTACCGAAGTCCGGCTGCAACATGATCAAGCCGGTCGGGACCACGGTGAGCCCGAGCACGAGCAGCACGTCACCGTGGCCGGGGGCGCCGCGCCGGACTCCCGTGTGCCGGTCCTCGTGTTTCTCACCGAAGATCATCGCCACGCCGACCACGAGCGCCACCTTGGCGAACTCGGACGGCTGCAGCTGGAAGCCGGCAGGCAGCACAATCCACGAGTGCGCGCCGTTGATCGTCGAACCGAACGGGAGTACCGCGACGAGCCCGACGAGCGAGCCGAGATAGACGAAGGGCGCGTAGGCCCGCACCGCCCGGTAGTCGATGACGGTCGCAACCGCGCCGAGCACCAGCCCGATGGCCAGGTTCAGCAGGTGCCGATCGAGGAAGGTGTTGGGATCACTGCCCGCCTCGCTGAGCCGCTGGCGGGTCGCCGACCAGACCAGCAGAGCACCGAGAACGGACAACGCGATGACGCAGAGCTGCAGCGGCCAGTCGAGCCGGCGCAGCGGCGAGTGGGGTCCGGAAGCCCTCTCCCGCAGGTGCCCGATCCGCCCCCGGATGGGCACCGGAGACGATCGAAGTGCGGTGGGTCCCGCTTCGTCTACCACTGCGCCTCCCGCCACCACCGTCACGCCGACGCGACATTCACATCCTGGGCTCCCACCTCATCCCGAGGCCCCGCCCTCACGGCACAAGGTGGCCGTCAGGGTGGCGCCCGGCCCGTCGCCGTCGCGCCCGCGCCGCTGGTACCGGACAGGGGGCCGGCCAGGATCGGCGCCGATCCGGCCGGCGATGTCGGCGTCGCGGGGGCGGGCTGCGGTGACGACGCCGCGATCGTCCCGTCCCGGTTGATCTTCGGCGGCTCGGCCGGCGGTTTCCCACCCGGCATCGCCGCCGGCCGGCCGACACCGTAGATCGCCTGGTAGATCTGCTTGGCCACCGGAGCCGCGAACTCCGCGCCGGTCCCGGAGTCCGGGATGGTGACCACGACGGCGAACTGGGGGTCGTTCGCCGGCGCGAAGGAGGCGAACCAGGAGGTGTCCCCCTTGCCCTCGACCTCGGCGGTTCCGGTCTTTGCCGCGATCGGGACGACGTCGCTCGGCCAGTCCGCGAAGACGCCGGTGGCGGTGCCCCCGCCCTCCGTCGTCACCCCCCGCAGGCTGTCCCGGATGTAAGCAAGGTTCTCCGGTGAGACCGGCAGCGTCCCGGCCCGGCGCGGCGCGAAGGTCCTGACGACCTTGCCGTCCGGAGACACGGTGGCCTTGGCGAGGGTGGGCTTGTACAGGGTGCCGCCGTTGGCGATGGCCGCATAGGCGACGGCGAGCTGCAGCGGGCTCAGCGACAGGTACTGGCCCTGGCCGATCGCGAACTGGGCAGCGGCACCGGCGTTGTACAGATAGCCGTCGACGCACGCCTCGGCGGCGTACTTGCGGTACCGCTCGGCCTTGGCCGGGTCGGGCTCCTCCGGGTAGCCGTTCTTGGCCCGCCGGCAGTAGGAGTCCTTGAGCTCCGCCCAGATCGCCTTGGCGCCGGCGCGGTCGACGACGAAGCCCCGCGTTTCGCCGGGCAGGTCCAGCCCGGTGGTCCGGCCCAAGCCCATCGCCTGGGCCATCCTGACAAAGTACTCTTTCGGGGCGGAATAGGGCCCACGGCCGTTGCGCAGCCCGCCGTCCGCGAGCCAGGCGTCGTAGGCGAACTTGTCGAAGATGACGTCACAGGAGATGACCAGCGCCTGGTGCAGGATGATCGGACCGGCCGACTGGCCGTCGAAGTTGTGGAAGACCTGGTCACCGATCTGCAGGCTGGGCGCGCAGTCGTAGAGGTCGTTCCCCTTGGCGCCCAGGTTCTGCAAGGCGACGGCGGCGGAGATGGCCTTGAAGGTGGAGCCGGCCGCCCCCGACCCCTGGTAGGCCCGCGAGAGCAGCGGGATGCCGTTCGCGGGATCGGACAGCGCCCGGTAGTCGTTCTCCGAGACCCCGCCGACGAAGACCGACGGGTCGTAGGACGGCAGGCTCGCCATCGCGACCACCCCGCCGGTGCGCACGTCCAGCACGACCGCGGAAGCGGTGCGCGGGCCGCCCCCGAGCTTGTTGATCGTGTCCGTCAGCGCCTGCTCGACCGCCTGCTGCACGTCGAGGTCAAGGTTGAGCACCAGGTGGTCACCGCTGAGCGGCGCGGTGGTCGACGCGGTACCGGCCACCCGGCCGAACCGGTCCACCTCCAGGCGTTCCACCCCGTCGGTGCCGCGCAGCTCGTCGTCATAGGTGCTCTCCAGGCCGGCAACGCCGATCAGGCTGTTGAGGTGGTAGCCCTTCTCATCCCCCTGCTTGTCGAGCTGGTCCTGACTGACCGGCGCGAGATAGCCCAGCTCGTGCGCGGCCAGCGCGCCATGCGGGTACTCGCGGACGGCCTGCAGGTCGGCGGAGACGCCGGGGAAGCGGTCGGGATGTTCGATGACGGCGAGGGCCTGCTGCGGGCTGACGTCCTTGGCGACCGGTACCGGCTGGTAGGGCGATCCGTTCCAGCAGGGCGGCTTCACCTGGGCGCTACAGAACCGGATCCGCCGGGCGAGCTCGTCCACGGGGGTGCCGATCACCGCGGCGAGGCGGGCGAGGACGGCCTGGCCCTGGTCGGCCTGCCGATCCGTGGTCGACCGGTTCACCGAGATGACCAGCGACGTACGGTTGCGGACGAGGGCCTGCCCCTTATCGTCAAGGATCATCCCCCGGGTCGCGGGCGTCACCACCTCGCGGACCCGGTTGGTCTCGGCGACCCGGCGGTACCGGTCACCGTCCAGGATCTGGAGTACCCACAGCCGCGCGCCGAGTGTGATGAGCAGGGAAACGACCAGCACGCGCAGCAGCAGGACGCGGACCCGCACCCGGTCGTTCATCGCGACTCCCGCCGCCGACCGCCGGCCAGCCGCCGGGAGCCTGCGAGCAGCAACGGGAACAGGAACGGGGTGAGCAGGAGGGCGTAGACGCCGGCCGCCAACGCCCGCAGCACAGCCTGACCTCCCGTCAACGCCGCCTCACCGAGGATCGAGGTGGTGGCGGCGTACCCGAGAGTGCCCAGCACACTCGCCCCACCGATCGCCGCCAGGGGAACCACCACCGACCGCTCCGCCGCATCCATCGCCAGTCCGGCAGCGTAACCGATCAGACACAAAACGAGAGCAGTCTGACCGAGAACATGAGTGGAGGACAGATCGGCCAGCAATCCCGCCACGAAGCCGGCGACCGCGCCGAGCAGCGGCCCCTCGATCAGCGCGATCGCCGCCAACAGGACGAGCATGAGGTCGAGCCGGCCGCCGGGCAGGCTCAACCGGGCAATCACGGAGACCTGGAAGATCAGGGCGACGGTCAGGAGCACGACCGCGGCCACGACGGCGCGCCCGCGCAGGGTCTCCTCAGAGCCGGCGGTGCCCCACATCACGCTCAACCCGCTCCGCCCCGGACACCGGATGCCGCCCCGGCCGGTGATCCCTCCACCGGCGACCCGGCAGTGGGGGACGGCGGGGCCGGCGGGACAAGCGCAGCCGGCTCGGTCGGCACCGGCCTGGGCTTCAGTACCCGGTCGCCGGGGTCAGCCGGTGGCTTGCCAACCACCACTCCGACCAGGTCCGGAGTGCCGACCGACGCGTACGGTCTGACCTCGGCGGTCCGCGACAGACCATCGACGTCGGTGACCTTGGTGACTGCACCGATCGGGACGCCGGCGACGTAGTCGAGGCTGCCAAAGGTGACCAGCCGATCGCCCTTCTGCACCCGGTACGAGGCGTCGTACAGCGTGAAGGTCAACGTGCTTGGTCCCTGCCCACCGACCACGGCACCGAGCAGCTGGGTGCGTTCGAGCCGGGCTCCGATGTGACTGCCCGGGTCGCAGGCCAGCCGGACGATTGCGGTGTGCTCGGTCACGCCGGACACCGTGCCGACCAGCCCGTCGGCATTGAGCACGGTCTTGTCGACCACGATGCCGTCGGCCCTGCCGGCGTTGATGGTGACGGTCCAGTCCGTCCCCGTCACGTCACCGACCGCAATCACCTTTGCCGGCACGACGGTGTACTGGCCCTTATCTGCCAGCAAACGAAGATCTGCGAGTTCGGTTGACATCCGGCCGATCTCGGTGTCGTCGGCGATCTGGCGGCGCAGGCGGGCGTTCTCCTCCGCGAGTCGGTCCGCCCGGTCGTGATAGCGGTTCGGGTGCGTCAGGGAGGAGACGGTCCGGCCGATCGGGCGGGTGACCGTCGTAACGCCGTTCTCGACCCCCCCGAAGATCGAGTGCAGGACCCCGCGTGCTCCGGTGGCCGATCTCCCGGTCCGGTAGTCCAGGGTGATCAGGGTGAAGGCGACGATGAGCAGGGCGACGATCACCAGGCGGGATCGCCTCGTGCCACGGCCCACAA
>NZ_CDWRCM010000012.1:26957-34108 GCF_977927585.1 Frankia sp. CcWB2
CACCCTCCGAACACACTCTTGCGCGATCCGGTGCCACGCGGCGACGGCCACGCGGCACCAGGCGCCGCTCCGGCTATTCCAATGGGAAAGGATCGGTCCAATGGGAAGGGATCGGCAAGGGCCCTGCGCAACCGCCTAGCGCCGCGGCTCGGAGATCAGTACCTGCTGTAGGGCCTCGAACTCCTCCACGCACTTGCCCGACCCCATTGCAACCGAATGCAGCGGATTCTCCGCGATGTGGATCGGCATGCCGGTCTCCTGCCGCAGCCGCTCGTCGAGACCGCGCAGCAGCGCCCCGCCGCCGGTGAGGACGATGCCGCGGTCCATGATGTCGCCGGAGAGCTCCGGCGGGCAGCGGTCGAGGGTCACCTTCACCGCGTCGATGACCGCGTTGACTGGATCCTCGATCGCCTTGCGGATCTCCTCCGCCGTCACCACGATCGTCTTCGGCAGTCCAGTGATCAGGTCGCGCCCACGGATCTCGGCGCTGGGCTCGTCGGGAACCTTGTGCGCCGACCCAATCGCCATCTTAATCTCCTCGGCGGTGCGTTCGCCGAGCATCAGCGAGTACTCCTTCTTGACGTAGGAGATGATCGCGACGTCGAGTTCGTCCCCGGCGGTGCGGATCGACTGGCTGGTGACGATGCCGCCCAGTGAGATCACGGCGACCTCGGTGGTGCCCCCACCGATATCCACGACCATGTTGCCGGTCGGCTCGTGCACCGGCAGACCAGCGCCGATCGCCGCGGCCATCGGCTCCTCAATGATGTAGACCTTTCGGGCGCCGGCCTGGTAGCCGGCGTCCTTCACGGCCCGCTGTTCCACTCCCGTGATGCCGGAGGGCACGCACACGACCAGCCTGGGCTTGGCGAAATGGCGCCGCCGGTGCACCTTCTGGATGAAGTAGCGCAGCATCCGCTCGGTCGTCTCGAAGTCGGCGATGACGCCGTCCTTCAGCGGCCGCACGGCCACCACGTTGCCGGGCGTCCGGCCGATCATCCGCTTGGCGTCGGTTCCGACGGCGAGAATGCCCGAGGTGGTGGTGTTGATCGCGACCACGCTCGGTTCGTTGAGGACGATCCCGCGGCCGCGCACGTACACCAGCGTGTTGGCGGTACCGAGGTCGACGGCCATGTCACGACCGAGGAACGACAGCGAACTGGACATCGTCGGGTACCGACCTTCCCGGGGGATGCGGTCCTGGCCGCCTCCGGCGTGACCGACAGGCACGGCCTACCGAGGAGCCGGAGAAGCGCGTGGAACACGTACAGAGTTCGTAGATCGAACAGGACGACCCAGGCGCCCACCGGGGATTCGACCACGGCCACCGACCACGACCCTGTCGGTTACCGCGACCCACCGGACACGCTCCGGGCAAGTACTTGAAGGGTAGACCGACACCGGGCCCCTCGCCGCCCCGGTCGGTGATGGGCCGGTTTCGTGTCACCCTTGGGCCGGAACCGCCCTGCGCACACCCACGAATCACGAGGGCGACACGCCTACGGTCCCGGCCAGGCCCTGAGAGGCCACCCGAAATCCGACCGGCGGCGTCTCGGGGCATCTCGGGACGTCTCGGGAACGCCCCGGTCGGTGTGAACGGCTACGCGGTCAGCTCAGGCCCGGGAAGAAGAGGTCGATCTCCCGCTTGGCGGACTCCGGCGAGTCCGAGCCGTGCACGAGGTTCTGGCCGATCTCCAGCGCGTAGTCCCCACGCAGCGAGCCGGGCGCGGCCTTGACCGGATCGGTCGCGCCGATCAGCCCACGCGACGCCTCCACCGCACGCGGCCCCTCGGCCACGAGGGCCACCAGCGGCCCGGAGGTGATGAAGTCGACCAGTTCACCGAAGAACGGCTTGCTGGCGTGCTCGCCATAGTGCGTCTCGGCGACGGACCGCTCCAGCGTGCGTAGTTCGAGCGCCACCAGAGTGAGCCCCTTGCGCTCGAGCCGGCCGACGACCTCACCGACGAGGCCACGGCTGACGCCATCGGGCTTGACCAGGATGAGGGTGCGCTCGACGGACACGGTACTCCTTCTCGATCATCGACTTCGTCGTCCTTGACGAGGGACCCAAGGATCCCCCGTCAACTTACAGGGTGCCCACGCCCGCACCGTGACGGGACCGCGGCGTCCCGGAAACACCCCGCAACCGCATCAGGAACGCGTCGGGAACATGTCGGGAAACCCAGGAGGACGTGTCACGGGCGCAGCAACGCCCGGGCCCGACCCACGACAGATGCCGAACCAGTGATCACCACGCCGGCGCCCCCCAGATTGGCGTCCTCCTCGGCGATGCGCACCCCGGCGTCGATCGCGTCGTCCAACCGGGGTACGACCTCCACCCGGTCGGCGCCGAAGACACCCACGGCGACCGCGGCGAGACCGTCGACCGGCAGCGATCCGGGCCCGGCACCGGCGGTGACCACCACCGTGTTCAGGACCGGCTCCAGGACGGCCAGGAGCTCCGCCGCATCCCGCCCGCCACCACCGTCCCGAGCGGCGGCACCGTCCCGCGCCGCGGCGCCCTCGACCTCGCGCTCGATGGCGATGACCCCGACGAGGACGTCGAAGGTGAACGCCTCGTCGAGCGCCGCGGCCAGCGCGCCCGCCGCCACGGGCGAGTCGGCCACGTCAAGAATGATCGTCGGGGACCGGCGGACGACCTCCAGCCGGCCCCGGGAGTCCACCTCGGCGAAACCGGCGCGGACCGCATCGACGTCGAGCTGGTTGCGCCCGCCGCCGAGGAACGCCTCGACCGCGGCCAGCGCGACCGCTGCGTTGTGGGCCTGATGCGCGCCGTGCAGCGGCAGGAAGATCTCCTCGTAGGTGCCGCCCAGCCCCTTCAGTGTGATCATCTGCCCCCCGACAGCCACCTGCCGGCCGAGTACGCCGAACTCCAGCCCCTCCCGGGCGACCGTCGCCCCGGTCTCGGCGGCGCGCCGCAGCAGCGCCTGCGCGGCGGGCAGGACCTGCTGGGCCAGCACGACCAGGGTGTCGGCGCGGATGACCCCCGCCGTCCGCGCGGTGATCCGGTCCAGGCCCGCCGCCGGCTCCCGCTCGCCCACCGCCACGGGGGTGACGACCGACACCGGCGCGTCGAGCAGTGCGCTCAGCTCGCCGGCGTCGTCCCAGCCGGACTCAATCACGGCGAGGTCGGCGGGAGCGTCGGCGAAGGCGGCGAAGACCACGGCGGCAAGCAGCTCGAAGGCGCTCAGCCGGCCGTCGTCCTCGATCAGCGGCAGGTACGGCGCGATATCGGCGTAGGCGCGGCCGAGGACGTCGGGATCGATCGTGGCGCCGGCCAGCCCCACCCGCTGCTCGGCCCCAAGCCAGCCCGGCGAACTCAACGATCCCGCGCGGATGCCGAACGAGTGCAGCAGCGCGGTAAGGAGTCGAAATGAAATAACTTGCGCGTTTCGAACCCTCCACAGGCCTGTGACCTGCGATGATGCTCTCGATCACGTATTTGTTACTTCATTACGTCCCCTAATCGCCGACACCGTGGAGCTCTTCCCCACCGAGCCGGTCACCACGATGCTTGGAAGGGCCCGCTGCGGCTGGCCGAGCAGATCCAGCAGACGGCTCAGCCGGTCGAAGTCCGGCCGGGCGCGGACCTCGCGGCGCCGGGAGCACTCGGCCGCGAACGCGCGTGGGCCCTCCCGCTCATGATCAGGAGCATGGGCGGTTCCGGTGGTCCCGGCGGCGCCTGTCACATCCCCGATGGTACGGCCCGATGGTCCGGGTCCACCGGGTTCACTCCCGCCCACGCAAGTGCCCGCGCAGGTGCCCGCGCTCCCCCCGCAGAGGACGCGTCCGGCGCACCTGCCCGCAGACTCCCGCGGACTACTGTCGACCCCAGGTCGAAGGAGGGCGAAACCAGCCGGTGAAGTGGAACCAGCCTGTGAAGTGGACGTACGAGTCGGCGTGGGCCGCCCTGAACAACACGGTGGATCTCGAGAAGCAGACGATGCCGGCGGGTCGGCCGGTGCCGAGCCTCGACCGGATGCGGGAGCTGGCGGGCCGGCTCGGGGATCCGCACCGGGCGGTTCCGCTGATCCATCTGACCGGCACGAACGGCAAGACCTCGACGGCGCGGATCATCTCGGCGCTGCTGGGCGCGGCGGGGCTGCGGGTGGGGCTGTACACCAGTCCGCATCTGGAGCGGGTGAACGAGCGCCTGGTCGTCGACGGCCAACCGATCGGCGACGAGGAATTCGGACGCTGCGTGGGCACCGTCCTGGACGCGGCCGCCCCGATGAGCGGACGGCCCACCTTCTTCGAGCTGCTGACGGCCACCGCCTTCCGATGGTTCGCCGACCTGGCCGTCGACGTCGCCGTGGTCGAGGTGGGCCTGCTCGGCCGCTGGGACGCCACGAACATCGCCGACGGGCGGGTCGCGGTCGTCACCAGCATCGGCGCGGATCATCTGGACTACGCCGGGAGTATGGCGGGCGTGGCCCGCGAGAAGGCCGGGATCGTCAAGCCCGGCAGTCACCTGGTGCTCGGCGAGGTGGACCCCCACTTCTACGACATCTTCGCCCGGACCCCGGCCACGGATATCCTGCGGCTGGGCCAGGACTTCGCCGCGGTCGCCGGCCACCCGGACGCGGCGGGTCGACGGGGCGGTTTCCGCACCCCGCAGGCGCGCTACGACGACGTGCGGCTGTCCCTGCACGGTGCCTATCAGGATGCCAACGCGGCGTGCGCCCTGGCCGCCGTGGAGACCTTCGCCGGTCATCCCCTCCCCGACGCCGTGGTCCGGACCGGTCTCGGGGGCGTCCGGGCGCCGGGACACCTGGAAATCGTGCGCGCACAGCCGCTGTGCGTGCTTGACGGGGCGCACAACCCGGCAGCGGGCGCGGCGCTCGCCCGGTCCCTGGGTGAGGAGTTCCCCGGGCGGGAGTGGACCGTCGTCTACGGGGCGCTGCGCGGTCACGACTACGAGGGGACTCTCGCGGAACTGCGCCACCAACCGATCAGCTCGCTGATCGCCTGCGAACCGGCGTCACCGCGGGCCATCCACGCCGAGCGCCTGGTCTCCGCGGCGCGGGCGCGGGGGATGCCGGCCCACGCCGCCTCCGACGTCGGCTGCGCCGTCCGCCACGCCCTGCGGGACGCGGCGGGGCCGGGTGGGGCGATCCTGGTGACCGGGTCCTTCTACCATCTGGCTGAGGCCCGCCGGACCCTGACCGCGCTGGACCCGACGCACGGGATGCACTGAGTGGGCGCCGGGTGGGCGCCGTCAGGCCGACTTCTCCTGGCGGGGAGGCCGCTTGGACACGACGTCGCGCGGGACCAGCGTCGGATTGACGTGCTCCAGCACGACCTCGCGGGTGACGACGACCCGGGCCACGTCCTTGCGGCTCGGGATGTCGTACATCACCGAGAGCAGGACCTCTTCCATGATCGCTCGCAGCCCGCGGGCACCGGTCCCACGCAGGATCGCCTGGTCCGCGATGGCCTCGAGCGCGTCCGAGGTGAAGTCGAGGTCGACGCTGTCCAGCTCGAACAGTCGCTTGTACTGGCGGACGAGGGCGTTCTTCGGCTCGGTGAGGATGCGGATCAGCGCCTCCCGATCCAGGTTGGACACGCTGGTGATCACCGGGAGCCGGCCGATGAACTCCGGAATCATGCCGTACTTCAGCAGGTCCTCGGGCATGATGTCGCCGAAGACGTCGGATCCGTCCGGGTCGTCCTTGCCGTGCAGTACGGCGCGGAACCCCAGCGACTTCTTGCCGATCCTCGACTCGATGATCCGGTCGAGCCCGGCGAACGCCCCGCCCACGATGAACAGCACGTTCGTCGTGTCGATCTGGATGAACTCCTGATGCGGGTGCTTGCGCCCGCCCTGTGGCGGCACGCTGGCCGTGGTGCCTTCGAGGATCTTCAACAGGGCCTGTTGCACGCCCTCACCGGACACGTCCCGCGTGATGCTCGGGTTCTCCGACTTCCGGGCGATCTTGTCGACCTCGTCGATGTAGATAATCCCGGTCTCGGCCTTTTTAACGTCATAGTCGGCGGCCTGAATGAGTTTGAGCAGAATGTTCTCGACGTCTTCCCCGACGTAGCCCGCCTCGGTCAGCGCGGTGGCATCGGCGATGGCAAACGGGACGTTGAGCATTCGCGCGAGAGTCTGGGCGAGCAGCGTCTTGCCGCAGCCCGTCGGCCCGAGCAGCAGGATGTTGCTCTTCGCGAGCTCGACCTCGCCCTTGCTCCCGTCACCGCTGGATCCGCCCGCCTGGACCCGCTTGTAGTGGTTGTAGACCGCGACGGAGAGGGTCTTCTTCGCCGTCTCCTGCCCCACCACGTAACTGTCGAGGAACTCGTAGATCTCGCGTGGCTTGGGCAGTTCGTCCCACTTGAGCTCGGAGGATTCGGACAGCTCCTCCTCGATGATCTCGTTGCAGAGATCGATGCACTCGTCGCAGATATAGACGCCAGGGCCGGCGATGAGCTTCTTCACCTGCTTCTGCGACTTACCGCAGAACGAGCACTTGAGCAGGTCACCGCCATCACCGATGCGTGCCACCGAGGACTCAGTCCCTTCGTCCAGACGATGGTGTCGCCTGCATGTCAGGGGCGGTTGACACCGCCCAGTCGTCGCGTGTCTGCCTGCAACCATCCCCGTGGGGACGG
Organism: Frankia sp. CcWB2; assembly: GCF_977927585.1. Lineage (NCBI taxonomy): Bacteria > Bacillati > Actinomycetota > Actinomycetes > Frankiales > Frankiaceae > Frankia > Frankia sp. CcWB2. The sequence goes on from NZ_CDWRCM010000012.1 coordinate 33,591, forward strand.
TACCCCGCCGAGCCGTCCGGTGAGAGCCCAATCGCTCGGCTCATACCGGTCAGCCTACGGTCACCTTGGCCGTCCTCGCCCGTCCACGCAGTCCCATTAGGCCATCGCGTCACGGACGAGAACTGCTGACCGGGTTTCACCGCGTCGGCGCGTCGGGTGTGGTAGCGGCCGACGGCCGACGACCGCGTGCCGGCCTCGCGAGACGTCACGCCTCGCGAGGCTCCGACCGCGGGGTCGGACCGCCGGCCCGGCACCTCAGCGAGCGGTGGCGAGCCGGGCGGACTTCCGGGTCTTGATGACCTCGTCGATCAGGCCGTACTCCTTGGCCTCGTCGGCACTGAAGATCTTGTCACGCTCGATGTCCTTGCGGATGTCCTCTTCCTTCTTGCCGGTGTGGACGGCGAGCATCCGCTCCAGCAGGGACCGCATCCGCAGGATCTCCCGCGCCTGGATCTCGATGTCGCTCGACTGGCCCTCGCCCTGCGCCGACGGCTGGTGGATGAGGATCCGGCTGTTCT
>NZ_CDWRCM010000012.1:34217-35593 GCF_977927585.1 Frankia sp. CcWB2
CCAGCGCGAACCGCTTCCCCGGCGTGCCCGCCGCCAGCAGCACCGCCGCCGCCGACGCCGCCTGCCCCATGCAGATCGTCGAGATGTCCGGCCGCACGAACTGCATCGTGTCGTAAATCGCCGTCAACGACGTGAACGACCCACCCGGCGAGTTGATGTAGATCGAGATATCCCGGTCGGGATCCTCGGACTCCAGGAACAGCAACTGCGCCATCACGTCGTTCGCCGACACATCATCGATCTGCACACCGAGGAAGACGATCCGCTCCTTGAGCAGCTTCGAGTACGGATCCATGCCGTACTCGCCGCGGGAGGTTTTCTCGATGATGTTCGGCAGGACGTAGCGGCCCTGCGACTGGGCGGCTGCCTGGCGGGCCTGCTCGTGCCGCATCTGCTGGTACAGCGTGTCGTGGAACATGGTGGCTGCCTCCGGGACGGATGACGACGGTTCGATCCGGTGAGCGGGGGCTCCGCTCAGCTCACCGGGCCTTCGCTGGGAACCTGGCGGGCCTGCTGGACGACGTGGTCGACGAAGCCGTAGTCCTTGGCCTCCTCGGCGGTGAACCACCGGTCCCGGTCGGAGTCGCGCTCGATCTGCTCGATCGGCTGACCGGTGTGGAAGGCGATGCGCTCCTGCATCATCCGCTTGGTGTAGAGCATCTGCTCCGCCTGGATGGCGATGTCGGAGGCGGTGCCCCCGATCCCACCGGACGGCTGGTGCATCATGATCCGCGCGTGCGGCAGGGAGTATCGCTTACCCGACGCACCGGCGCAGAGCAGGAACTGCCCCATCGACGCGGCGAGACCGAGCGAGACGGTCGCGACATCGTTCTCGACGAACTGCATGGTGTCGTAGATCGCCATACCGGCGCTCACCGACCCACCCGGCGAGTTGATGTAGAGGAAAATGTCGCGGGTCGGATCCTCCGCGTTGAGCAGCAGGAGCTGCGCACAGATCGCGTTGGCGATCGAGTCCTCGACGACCGAGCCGAGGAAGACGATGCGGTTGGCCAACAGACGGTTGAAAACCTGGTCGTCGAACGCGGGTCCACCCTGACCGGGTGCACGAAGGTCCGGACCCGGAACCGGCAGGCGCGGGGCTGCGATGTTACTCACGGTCAGCTCCTCGACTTCCTCACATGGGGCGGCTGATTGACCGGCTCGACACTATCTGTGACACGCCCCAGTTCCCGCCCTCCCCGCCCGATGTTCGCGCTGGGCGTGAGGACGGGCCAGTCCGGCCGGCCCGGGGCCGGTGGGCGCTCATGGCCAGCCGGGCGCGGGCTGGTTCGGCGCGGCGCCGTCCGGTCACGGAAGGCGGCGATGGTGAGACGAACAGCGGGGGCTGGCCACGGTTCCGGGTGGGAACGGTGACC
>NZ_CDWRCM010000013.1:0-984 GCF_977927585.1 Frankia sp. CcWB2
CCGCTACACGGGCACGAAGCCGACGCACCTCGTAAGAGAGACGCAAGTCGCCGCCGGAACCGACGTGGCCAAAAAGGGCCTTCGCCATAGTGATGGTCCTCCACGATGAGTGACCTAGTGGGTGTCAGACAGCACAAGATCCGAACAGATCAGAGTGCGCCCCAAACAATGACTCCAGGCTCCCACGTCGAGTGACCGAAAGTCAAGAGCATGCCACATGCTCCCGAGCCGGTCCGGTGAACATGTAAAAAGCGGACGGTCATCCCCACGACAGTTCCGACAACACAGCGTCTGCAACCAGTCACTTTCGCCGGAAGTCGGTCAGATCGCTCTGCGCCACCTGCCACACAGCCTCCACCCTGTCCGTCCGCCCAGGGGTGTGACCCGTCATCAACAAGTGCAGAAGGTCACGACAGGCCGGCTCCGGCCCTTCCGCAACCACCTCGACCGCCCCGTCCGGGAGGTTGGTGGCGGATCCGACCAGGCCCAGGCGCCGGCCCCGGATACGCACGTAGTCACGAAAGCCGACGCCCTGGACAAGGCCGGCGACCCGGGCAGTGAATCGGACCACGGCGTGTCCGGACTCCCTCTGCTCCGCGGATACATCGCTCATCAGCACGGTAGGGTACTGGCCATTGTGGATACCACATACTTCCCAGACATGGCAGGCTGACCGAGAGGGACACGGCGGCAGGATGATCATCGACTGGAACGGCCGGACCGGCCACGTTTCCGCCGCCGGTCCGCTGCCGTGCTACTCGCGTGTGAAGCTCTCGGCTCGGCACTCCTTCTCAGCGGTTGCGGCCAGAACTTCTCCCAGGACGGCGGCACGCTACCCGCCCCGCACGCGAGCACCGATGGTGACCGCCAGGTGACCCCGGAGCCGGTCGACAGCGCAGACAAGATTATTGGTCCTGGCTACGCCCCGCCGCGTACCGCAGGGCCTACCCAGACAGCGGTGCCCAATCTGCCGGGCGGCAAATA